>JASFHC010000013.1:0-20427 GCA_050123435.1 Desulfobacterales bacterium | reverse complement strand
GGTGGAATGTTTGGAAACGAGGAAAAAACGATTATCACACCGGCAATTCATGATGCCAGAAACCAAGGGTTTGATGTTACCGGAGCATTACCGCCTGATACTGTATTTTATCAAGCAGCAAATGGGCGTTATGATGCTGTTGTTTCCATGTATCACGACCAGGGGCTGATCCCGTTTAAGCTCATACACTTCAACGATGGTGTAAATATCACCTTGGGGCTGCCAATCATCAGAACATCCGTTGACCACGGCACAGCCTATGATATTGCCGGTACAGGCACTGCTAATCCGGGAAGTTTGATAGCAGCAATAACCATGGCAGCGCAACAGGCGGTTTACGCAAAATAAAAACACGTTAACAAATAATGAAAACTGAAAAAATAATCATACGCGGTGCAAGACATCATAACTTAAAAAACATTGATGTTGAATTGCCCCGGAACCAACTCATCGTGATTACCGGCCTTTCGGGGTCTGGAAAGTCAACCCTCGCTTTTGACACCCTTTATGCTGAAGGACAGCGAAGGTACGTTGAATCCCTGTCCGCTTACGCTCGCCAGTTCCTCGAGCGTATGGAGAAGCCTGATGTGGACACCATTGAAGGGCTGTCGCCGGCAATCGCAATTGAACAAAAAACCGCCAGTCATAATCCCCGATCAACGGTAGGAACGGTAACGGAAATTTATGATTATCTTCGCCTCCTCTTTGCAAGAACCGGCACCCCTCATTGTTATTTGTGCGGAGAACCGATTACCGCTCAAACACTCGATCAAATTGTGGACAGAGTTATGTCACTGAACCAAGGCACCAAGATTCTGATTCTGGCACCCCTTGTCTCAGGTCAGAAAGGCTCGCATGAAAAACTTTTTAAACAGTTAAAAAAGGAAGGTTTTTCCCGGGTTCGTGTCAATGGAAAAATTTTAGAAATCGAAGCCATCGGCAAGCTGGACAAAAACAAAAAGCATACCATCGACGTGGTTGTGGACCGCTTGATCATAAAAGAAAAAATCCGTAATCGGCTTGCAGATTCCATAGAACTTGCCATTTCCCTGTCAAACGGTCTTATTACGGTGGACATTCCTGATGAAAAGCCAATTTTATTTAGTGAAAAATCTGCGTGTATCACCTGCGGGATAAGCTATCCGGATTTTACGCCGGCTAGCTTTTCTTTCAACTCTCCCCAGGGCGCCTGTCCAAAATGTGACGGCTTGGGTTCAATAACTGAATTTGACCCTGGCCTGATCATTCCAAATCACGAACTCTCCTTGAGACAAGGGGCAGTTGCTTTGTGGGCCAATAGAAACACCGTTCACTTCATTGAATTTTTAGATGCACTGACCTCACATTATGGTGTAGATATTTATACCCCTTACAAAGATCTTCCGGATTTATTTAAAAGAGTCCTTTTATATGGCTCGGAAACTGAACGAATCACATTCTACTTTGAACGAAACAATCGTCGGTTTACCTATAAGAAACCATTTGAAGGTATTATACCAAAGCTTAAACGACGATATCTGGAAACAGAATCCTACCAGTCCAGAGAAGAAATTAAACAGTACATGAATTTTCGATCCTGCCCAGAATGCAATGGCGCCAAATTGAACAAGGCCAGCAGGTCTGTTCGAGTGGGGGATCTCAATATTTTCGAAATAACCCGATTTTCAGTAACAACAGCCCGTACTTTTTTTCAAAAACTAAACCTGGCCGGCAAAAAAGGGATTATTGCATCAAGGATTCTAAGAGAAATCAGTGAACGGCTCGGCTTTTTAGAAAATGTCGGTCTCGGCTACCTTACCATCGACAGATCAGCATCCACGCTTTCCGGTGGGGAAAGTCAGCGAATACGTCTTGCGACACAGATTGGCTCAAAGCTGACCGGCGTTCTTTATGTTCTTGACGAACCAAGCATCGGTCTCCACCAGAGAGACAACCAGCGTCTTCGAAAAACCCTCTTTCAAATGCGCGATCTCGGCAATACCGTTCTTGTGGTCGAGCACGATGAAGAAACCATACGTACTTCAGATCATGTGGTCGATATGGGTCCCGGCGCAGGAATAAACGGTGGACATGTCGTTTTTTCTGGCCCACCGAATGAACTTTTAAAAGAGGAAAAATCATTGACCGGACAGTATCTTTCAGGTCGAAAAAGTGTCCCAATACCCCTTAATCGACGATCCGGTCTTCGTAAAAAAATAATTATCCGAGATGCATCTCAAAATAACCTTAAACATATTGATGTAGAATTCCCTTTGGGATGCTTTATTTGCATTACCGGTGTATCCGGCTCCGGGAAATCGACACTTGTTCTGGAAACCCTCTATCGTGCCATGGCCCAGAGACTTTATCATGCCAGGATGCCGGCAGGTACGTTCGATAAAATATTGGGTATCGAGTATATTGACAAAGTCATCCATATCGACCAGTCACCTATTGGCAGAACGCCCCGTTCCAATCCTGGAACATATACCGGTGTTTTTACGTTTATCAGAGAACTTTTTTCCAGGACTCCTGAAGCACGATTGAGAGGTTATAAACCCGGAAGATTCAGTTTTAACGTTAAAGGCGGAAGATGTGAAGCCTGTCGCGGGGATGGTATTATTAAAATAGAAATGCATTTTCTGCCGGATGTTTATGTGACCTGCGATGTTTGCCACGGAAAAAGATACAACATAGAGACCCTTGAAATTAAATATAAAGGTAAAAACATTGCAGATATACTTGGGTTGACCGTCAATCAATCTTTCAGGTTTTTTAATAGAGTCAGCAATATTAAAAACAAATTGCAGACTCTAATCGATGTCGGCTTGGGATATATTCATATCGGTCAACCGGCGACAACACTGTCCGGAGGGGAGGCTCAACGGATCAAACTGTCTCGGGAACTTGGGAAAAAAGCGACAGGAAGAACCGTTTATATCCTTGATGAACCGACAACAGGACTCCATACCGATGACATTCGCAAACTGCTTGATGTGTTATCAAGACTTGTGGACGAAGGGAATACGGTCATTGTGATTGAACACAACCTGGATGTCATTAAAACTGCGGATCATATCATCGATCTCGGACCCGAAGGTGGAGATGAAGGGGGAAATGTCGTCGGAATCGGGACGCCGGAAGAAATTTCAAAATTAAATGGTTCTTATACCGGGAAATTTTTAAGAAAGGTTTTAGCTAAATATTAAGTGTGAAATGCCTAAAGTGATCTAAAGTGCCTAAAGTAAAGGAATACAACCAATTTGTATAAAAGCCGGAGCGTAGCGACTCCTTAACTTTAGCTCACTTCAAACTTTAACTCACTTGTAACTTTTCCGGTTTATCCGGTTTAGACTTTGGCGTTCTCTGACAATGAATCATCCCGAGTCTCTTTATGCTTGTCTTTTGAAAAGCCCAAAGCTTCTTTGATTCTTATTGATGCTGAATTGTAAATATCCGGATTATTATCTAAAAAAATTTTTACGTTTTGGCGTCCCTGTCCGATTCGTTCCCCATCATATGAATACCAGGAACCGCTTTTATCGATAACTCCGGCAGCCACGCCGGTGTCGATAAGATCGCCGGTTTGTGATATGCCTTGACCGTACATGATGTCGAATTCAGCATCGGTAAAAGGCGGCGCCATCTTGTTTTTTACAACGCGCACTCTGGTCCGGTTCCCTACAACCTCCTGCCCGTCTTTGATCGCTCCGATCCGACGGATATCGAGCCTGACCGATGAATAGAACTTCAGTGCATTTCCCCCGGTTGTGGTTTCAGGGTTACCGAATACCACACCGATTTTCATACGGATCTGGTTAATGAAAATAACCGACGTCATTGTTTTGCTGATAGTGCCGGTTAGCTTTCTCAGTGCCTGGGACATGAGCCTGGCCTGAAGTCCCATGTGGGAATCTCCCATCTCTCCTTCTATTTCCGCTCTAGGAACCAGAGCGGCAACCGAATCTATTACAACAATATCTATTGCACCGCTTCTTACCAGCATGTCCGCAATTTCAAGGGCCTGTTCCCCGGTATCCGGTTGAGCCACCAGAAGTTCATCACAATTTACACCAAGATTTTTTGCATACGAAATATCCAGGGCATGCTCTGCATCAACAAATGCCACAATGCCGCCCTGTTTCTGAGCCTCGGAAACCGCATGCAGTGCAAGGGTGGTTTTCCCGGACGATTCCGGACCGAAAATTTCAATAACCCTTCCTCTCGGAAGCCCCCCGATTCCCAGTGCTTTATCAAGGGCAAGGGAGCCGGTTGATATAACCGGTACATCGATAATAGGACTACTCCCCAGCTTCATTATAGATCCTTTGCCGAACTGTCGTTCTATTTGCACCATAGCGGTTTCCACCGCTTTTTCCTTGTCCGGAGATATGCTCATAATCTCCTCCTTATCGACCAACATATAGTTGTCAATTTAGATTTTTCCACATATGATTTATCTGTAAAAAACAAACTCTTGTTAACCGTCGTTTTTTTTATTTTTAAGAAGCCGCCAAATATGATGACCTCATAAAAAGTCAAAATTGATACGGCAAAGTAAAAAGTTTAAGTTCAAGGCGTCGCGAATTTCGTGGAATGAGGCGTACTTATGTACACCGCAGTGAACGCGAAATGAAGTGCAACGCAGAAATTGGACTTTTTAGGAAGCCGTCAAATATGTCTCTATAAGTTTCGTATACACAGCTCCCTTGGGTTTCAGCTCACTTTTATATAAAATAATCCTGTCGGCAAAAAAACGTTCGGATTCAAACTGAATAAATTCTTTCAATACAGTGTTTAATGTTTTTGGATCGATTTTAGACTTTATCCTTCCCAGAGTAAGATGACCTCTGAACGGCCTCTTTTCTTTGGGAAAACCGATTTCCTCTAATTTTTCATCCAGTGTTTTTTGCAATACGGTCAGCATATCGAGTTGGTTTGAGACACCCAACCATATGACACGGGGACGTTTTATACCCGGAAAAACACCGATTCCTTTCACCGCAAGTGATATGGGAGGATAGCCCGTAACCGATTCGGAAACAGCCCTCGCCACTTTTTCCGTATCCGTCTTTTTGATGTCCCCTAAGAATTTTAAGGTAAGATGAATATTTTCCGGACGGACCCACCGGATCTTAAGCCCATAAGATTTTATTTCTTTCTGAACCTTACCGATAGTGTAAATTATTTTTTCCGGCAGCTCAATGGCAATAAACGTTCGTATGATATGTAACATAGGATATTAAAGAGTGGAAATGAAACTTAAAATCTTTTTGTCATAAAAATACAAAATTCACAACTACGTCGGCAGTGTAAACTGCGGTTCCCCGATAAAGAATTTCCCATTGGAAATCCAGTTTTTCAACATGACGGCAATTTCCCGCGCTCTTACCATGCTCGATAGCGGAACCGTCGGTATTTCCTCGCCCCTGAATTTGATATGACCGCTTTTCAGCTCTGCGTAACTGACCTGACCATAGCTCTTTGAAATACCGTTAGGATAATCATTCCCATAATCAACGATCTGGGTAAGCAGCTCCTCATCAGAAACCGCCGTATACTGAACAATCTCTTCGTTCAATATGGGTATGGGTATTCCCAAACCCACGGCAAGAGAACATCCATAGCCCTGAATACTCACCCCCATCAGCCATTTGGGGCTCATCTTTTTAAGATCTCCCATAACCCACAGGGTGCCTGCCGGTACAACGGGTACCCCTTTTTTTGTTCTTTTTGCCGAAGGTTTGTGCTGAGTGCCGTGCCAGGTAACATATCCTGTTGATCCACCCAGAAAAATACGGGTACCCAGCCCGATTGTCTTATAATACGGATCATTAAAAAGCGGGCTGAGTTGTCCGCTCGAGCAGTAATTTGCATTGGCTGCTTTGGGTTTTAATGTACCCATGTATGTATAAATTGTCTTTTTGCTGAGATTGATAGCACAGTTATAATTTTGATACCCGTTTCTCGGGTTGCATAACGTGGCATGGGGAAGTTTACGGAGTAAAATCTCCTTTTCGACCATCCGATTTGGATAACAGTCCGTCCCATAACCGGTTGCCTTTAAATACACTTTTTTCCCTGCAACAAGATCCTGAATGACATGGCCGCCCCCATAGTTGAACTCACCGGGATAAACCTTATTTAATGGGTCGTCCTCACACGGTTCTGTAGCACCGATATAGCAATCCACTGCAGCCACTCCCGCATATGCAGAAACATTGTTCAACCATACGTTGGAAGCTTTTATTGTGGGAATCGAATGTCCGAAGTTGATAAACGCTCCGGATGAACACATAGGGGCAAAAGTGCCTGTAGTAACAACGTCTACACGCCTTGCGGCCTCAACAGGTCCTTCATCTCTGACGATTTCGATGATCTCTTCGGCGGTAACAACAACAACTTCTCCGGACTTGATTCTTTCATTAATCTCCTGATAGGTCTTGTTGATTTTATAATTTTTCATTGCTGACGTATGCCTTTTACATGTTATTGGAATTTACGGTATCAATCTTATCTGAAATATTGTTTTTTATCCAGGATGCATCCCACCATTCAATCGGATTGACAAAGGTGTTATGAACAAGCATTCCAAAATGGAGATGATCTCCTCCCGCAAGTCCCGTAATCCCGGTACGGCCCATGATTTCACCCTTGGACACCATCTGTTCCTTTTTAACAGTAAACGAGCTTAAATGTGAATACATACTAAACAGCCCAAAGCCATGATCAATGATTACCGTTTTTCCGTAAATACCCAGGTATCCGGCAAAAACAACCTTTCCGGTGTTGAATGCAGAAACCGGTGAGCGTGCCACAGAAGCCAGATCAACGCCCATGTGGACCTGCCGGTCTATGATATGCCCCTTGTATTTATAACTGCGATAATCGGCAAACCCGGCTCTTCTGGCTGACTTCGGAAGCCTTAAGAATGAACCTTTCCAGTACAACTTTTTATCAGTATTCTCCACTATACTTAGTATTTGTTTATAGTTATCAAGGCGAACTTCGCGATTTATTTTAAGAAATTTGTCTACCAGTGGCGTTTGGGAATCAGGAGAAATATCAACATCAAATTCCGGCATCTTCCAGTTAAGAAATCTGTCGGAGATATCGAGTAAATCCTTTTTAAAAACCTTTCTTTTAATATAATAAGGAAATCCCGCTCTGGAGCTATTACCGGCAAAATCCGTTGCAGCAATAAAGATTTTAGTCCCGGGCCCCTGTTCATAATCAAGTGCAAAAAAGGCCATTAAGATATTATTATCTTTGAAATATCCCGGATATCCCGGAAAAAAATTCTCTCCCACAATAACTCCGCTTTTCGGGCACGTTTCCGACACCCTGAAGATAACAAGACCTGCCCCTCCCTGGTTTACATTGTGGGCTTTGCTAAGAATGCCAATCTCGGGGGCATGGGTGTCTATAATCACATCCCTTTCTGAGTAAGTTGTGTTTCCCTGCAGCCATCCCCGCCATGAATAATCCCTTGCAACCATACGTAAAATCGCTTTTCCGTCGGTTATTCCCATTTTCACCGGTTCAACCAGGATTTTAAATGACTCCTGGTGTATAATGCCACCGCGAATAAGGCCTGCAAATGGCAAATCCTTTTTAAATAAATCAACCTCCTTGCCGTCTTTAGTCAGCCCGATCCATATCCTTCGAATGCCGCTCTTTTCATCAGACACGGAAAGTGAAAGTTCCTGGGTTTTGCCTAAAGATGGTGATGGAAGTTCCAGCGTAATAGAAGGCTTTTCACCTTCGAGCCTTACCACCAATATCCAGGCAACCGGTAATATAACAATAAAACAAACCAGAACGATTAGCCACGATTTTATATTTTTCTTCTTAGTTCTCAATAGGTTATAATTCGCCTTTCCTGTTTTTTTAAATTTGTGATATTAACAGTAAAAATATTGGTAATCAAGGACTGTTTTTCCTTTTTTCGTTTCTTGACTTTTAACCTTGTGCGAGATAAAATTTGTTGTATCAATTTAGCGTTACGATACAAAGAATTATGGATATTATAGTTAAAACTGGCAATATCTCGATCGGATACGGATCCCCTCTGGTTTTAATTTCGGGACCATGCGTCATAGAAAACTATGAGACGACATATGCCATTGCGTCATTCCTCAAGGAACTGACCCAGAAACTCGATATCCCCTTTATATTCAAAGCGTCCTATGACAAGGCAAACCGGACATCCATAAATTCTTTCAGGGGGCCCGGTATAACGGATGGGCTCAGTATTTTAAAACGTATCAAGGAAAAGCTCGATATTCAAATTATTTCGGATGTTCACAGAATCAATGAAATTGCCGACGCGGCCCGGGTGTTGGATGTGATCCAAATACCCGCTTTTTTGTGCAGACAGACCGATTTTATTGTTGAAGCCGCCGGAACCGGAATGCCGTTGAATATTAAAAAAGGGCAGTTCCTCGCTCCGTGGGATATAATAAATGTCGTCGAAAAAATAACCTCCACGGGGAACCGTCAGGTTATGATCACGGAACGGGGAACCATGTTCGGATATAACAATCTGGTGGTAGATTTTCGCAGCATAAAGATCGTAAAAGATACGGGCTGGCCGGTGATATTTGATGCGACACACAGTATCCAGCTTCCCGGGGGGGCGGGAACGAGTTCCGGAGGGGATCGCAAATTCGCACCGGGTCTTGCCTGTGCTGCAGTTGCTGCGGGAGCGGACGGAATATTTATGGAAGTTCACCCCGATCCGGACAAGGCGCTTTGTGACGGACCCAATTCGTTACGGCTCGATTCACTATATGAGCTCCTGTCCCGTCTAAAGGCTATCCGGGAGGCTATTGTAAGTTGAGTTAATGAGTTTAAATAAGCTAAAACATATAAAACTTTTAATTCTTGACGTTGACGGCGTTCTCACCGACGGCGGCATTATTTATAATGATAACAATGTAGAAACCAAAATCTTTAATGTAAAAGATGGGCTCGGTATAAGACTCCTCATTAAAGCAGGAATCACTCTGTGTATTGCAACGGGCAGACGCTCAAACGCGCTGTATAACCGCTGTAAAAATCTGGGGATTGAACATATTTTTGACGGTCTTTCTGATAAGGCCGCCATGCTCGACCCAATTTTAGACCGAACCGGTTTATCGGCCGAACAAGTTGCATTTATGGGTGATGATCTCCAAGACCTTGCGTTGATGAAAAGGGTGGGGCTTTCCATCGCCGTGGCCGATGCTCATAAAACTGTACTTAAAAATGCCGATATGGTAACATTGGCAAAAGGCGGAAACGGGGCGGTTAGAGAAGTCTGTGAAGCCATCTTGAACGCTCAAGGGCTTTGGGAAAACATTCTGGAACGTTTTTTATAATGCTGTATTTAAAGAACCATAATCACAAAAAGCTAAAACTGATCTTACTCTCAGTTATTCTTTCTGCATTAGGCTTTATTTCGGCTCTGTTTATAACCCATCGAAATTTATCAGATAAAAGGGAGGGTGTCGTTTCAGACATTCGGGACAAAGCAAATATCTCAATCGGCAAAGCTCATCAAACGGCCATCAAAAACGGAATAAAAGAGTGGAATTTGGAGGCATCCTCAGTAAATTATATAGTTAATAAAAACCAGGCAATTTTTCAGGATTTGTTTATTACTTTCTACCTTAAAGATAAAAGCCAAGTTTACCTGACAGCGAAAAAAGGAATTTTAAACACAGAATCAAACGACATGGAAATTTTTGGCGATGTTGTCGTAAAAAACTCAACATACCGTTTGAAAACCGAAAATTTATTTTACAGGCACAACCGCAGAATCATTTTCTCAAAAGTTCCCGTTACCGTCACCGGAGTCGCCTTCGATCTTGCCGCTGATTCTATGTCTTTGAATTTGAATACAAATAAAACCATGTTTGAAGGAAAAGTAGAAGGGACCCTGCGTGAGGTTATTAAACTTTAATAAAAATTTGTGTCCAATTCTTCTATTCTTTGCCCCGGTTTTTACGGTATTGGCCGTCCATGTGGTTCCCCTCTCAGGGTATGCTGAGGAAAAACCGCAGGATACAGATGCCCGTAGTCCTTCAGAAAATCGGAAGATCCATATTACAGCAGATAAACTGATCGCCGACAATAAAGTCGATTATGCTGAATTTATTGGGAATGTAAGGGCAACTCAAGAGGACACAATTATCACCGCCGACAGGCTCAAGATTTTTGTAAAAAAAAATCCGGGCAACAAGGGCGCCTCCGGTGTTGGAACGGAATCAATTAACAAAATAATTGCCAGCGGCAACGTAAAAATAAATTTCGACAACAGGGTTGCAGTAACCCGACAGGCTGTATACAATACAGAAACCGGGGTTCTTATCTTGTCGGGTGACAATTCAAGAATTATTAGTGGAAAGGATTCTATTTCCGGTGAAAAAATAACGCTTTATAGAACTACCGGACGCATTATTGTTGAAAGCGGCAGTGAAAAACGGGTCGAAGCTTTGCTATATTCCGGTGAAAAGGGTTTAAAATAATTGGCGACACTGTCTCTAAAAAACCTAGTCAAGATATACAATGGAAGACCGGTTGTGAATTCTGTGAGCCTGAATATCGATGACAGCAGCGTTGTTGGCCTTCTCGGTCCAAACGGCGCAGGCAAAACCACGACTTTTTATATGACAATTGGAATAATAAAGCCCAATACGGGTCAAGTCTTTCTTGATGATGAAGATATCACAAGTTATCCTATATATTTGAGGGCGCGGAGGGGTGTCGGTTATCTTCCACAGGAAACTTCGATATTTAGAAAGCTGACCGTAAAGCAAAATATCATGGCAATTCTTGAAATCCTTCCCATTCCCAGATCGGAACAGAAAGAGAGAACAGATGTGCTCCTTGACGAACTCGGAATAAAACACCTTGGGAATCAAAAGGCTAGCCTGCTCTCAGGCGGGGAACGGCGGCGCCTTGAAATAACACGATCACTGGCCACGAATCCATCTTTTATTCTTCTTGATGAACCCTTCGCAGGTATAGATCCTTTGGCTGTCATCGACATAAAAAAGATTGTCCGACATCTAAAAAAAAGAGGCATAGGCATTCTCATATCAGATCATAATGTAAGAGAAACACTTGAAGTCTGTGATAAAGCATATATATTAAACGATGGCAAAATAATCGAATCCGGCTCACCGCAAAAGATAGCTTCAAGCGAAATTGCCCGCCGGATCTATTTAGGAGACGAGTTCAAATTATAAAATGGCGCTTGAATTACGACAACAGCTGAAATTAACTCAGCAGCTCATCATGACCCCTCAGCTGCAAATGGCTATTAAGCTTTTGCAATTAACACGACTTGAGCTTTTAAATACCATCAACCAGGAACTCGAAGAAAATCCGACGCTGGAAGAAGAAATCCTTGAAGGTGATAGTGAAGAAAAGCTCGACAAACAGGCTGAGACTAACTCTACTGAAGTGCCTGATACAAAAGAGGTCACCATCGAAGAAAAAATTCGCGATGATATGGACTGGAGCAGTTATATTGATGAGTACAATTCATCGGGCAAAATACATTCTGAAATCGAAAAAAAGGAATCGCCGAATTTCGAGTCGTTCGTGGCACGCAAGCAATCTTTGCGGGACCATTTGCTTTGGCAGTTGCTTATGACATCACCTACCGAAGACGAAGAAAAGATCTCAAGTATTATTATCGGCAACCTCGATAAAGACGGTTATCTTGATGCTTCTGTTGAAGACATTGTCCAGATGAGCGGGGTTGATACCGAAAAAGTTGAAGAGGTTCTGAGGCTATTACAAACCTTTGATCCTATAGGGGTGTGTGCAAGGGATCTCAGTGAATGTCTGCTCATACAAGCAAGACATTTGGATCTTGACGATACAATCGTCGCCCAAATCATTAAAGAGCATCTCAATCATCTTGAAAATAAAAATTATAGAGCTATCGCCAAGTCTCTAAAAATAAGTATTGAAGATATTATTACCGCCATTAAAGTTATCAAAAGTTTAGAGCCGAGACCGGGACGTCAATTTACGGATGAAGAGCCCCAATATATAAATCCCGACGTTTTTGTATATAAAATTGAAGATGAGTTCATTATATGGGTAAACGACGATGGGATGCCGAGACTGCATGTCAATAATTTTTATAAAAATGCTATTCGTGACGGAAAACATTTTTCAAGCGAAGAAAAGGAGTACATACAGGAAAAGATACGTTCTGCAACATGGTTGATCCGGAGCATTCATCAACGTCAAAAAACCATCTACAGAGTAATGGAAAGTATATTGAAATTCCAGCGGGATTTCTTTGAAAAAGGAATTACACACCTAAAACCATTGGTTTTAAAAGATGTTGCAGAAGATATTGGGATGCACGAATCAACAATCAGTAGGGTGACAACCAATAAATACGCCCATACACCACGTGGCATTTTTGAGTTGAAGTATTTTTTTAACAGCTCTATTCAACGGTTCCATGGCGAAGCCATAGCCTCCGCCAGTGTTCAGGATAAGATAAAACAGATCATTGAAAATGAAAATCCCAAAAAACCGTATAGCGATGATAAAATATCACAACTTTTAAAGGAGGAAAACATCAGTATCGCTCGAAGAACTGTAGCTAAGTATCGTGAGATAATGAGAGTGCTTCCATCGAACAAACGAAAACAATTCTAGGGAGGTCTTAGGTATGCAGACATCTGTAACTTTTAAGAATCTTGATCCTTCTGAAAATTTAAAATCTTATGTTGGAGACAAACTTGATCGTTTTGATAAATATCTGTATAACCCGGCAGAAGCAAACGTTGTCCTTTCGGTTGAGAAGTTCCGCCATATGGCTGAAATCAACATAACCGGCGACAGACTCAACATATACGGTAAAGAAGTAACCGAAGACATGTATTCCGCTATTGACATGGTTCTTGACAAGATAGAAAAACAGATAAAGAAAAATAAAGAAAAAATCAGAAAACGCCGAAGCGGGTCTAAATCCAGATCAAAAAATATTATTGCTGAAGATGCATTGCATTTGGACGAAGAAGCTACGGCAAAGATCCGAATCAGGGACATCGAGTATAAACCCATGGATGTGGAAGAAGCAATCATGCAGATGGACCTTGTAACTAACAATTTTCTTGTGTTTACCAATGCTAGGACTGATCAGGTCAACGTCCTTTATCGACGCAAGGACGGCGACTATGGCTTAATCCAGCCGAGCACCTGATCCATATAGTAAATATACAATGAAAATCCTTGATGTTTTACCAAAAGAAGCTATTCTTACTGATTTGAAATCACTTGATAAAAAAGGTGTTCTTGAAGAACTTGTAACCCCTGTAGCCCGTATTGCCGGTATAAATCATGAATACCTTGTAAAAGTGCTTATGGAACGGGAACAACTCGGGAGTACCGGCATTGGTGAAGGAATCGGAATTCCACATGGGAAGGTCAAAGATCTTGAATCACTGCTGCTCGGTTTCGGTCTTAGCCGGAAGGGAGTCGACTTTGAATCCATGGATGGCCTTCCCACCTATATCTTTTTCCTCCTTATAGCACCCGAAAATTCCACAGGTCTTCATCTGAAGCTGCTCGCCCGAATTTCAAGGATTCTAAAAAATGACTCTTTCAAACAAAAGCTCTTACATGCTGTTACCAGAGATGAAATTTATGCTATTATTAAAGAAGAGGAGGAACAGGAATTATAAACCCGAACGTTGATCAAAAGTGAATAAATTAAAAATCATTATTATTACAGGGCTTTCGGGTTCCGGTAAGAGTACTGCCATATCAGCGTTTGAAGACGCCGGTTTCTACTGTGTCGACAACATGCCGGTAGCGCTTCTTCCCAAGTTTTTAGAACTGCCGATTGAAAGCAATTCTGAAATCAGGGGGCTGGCGTTTGTAATGGATCTGCGTGAAAAAAGCTTTCTTTACAAATACTCATTGGTTTTTGATTCTCTAAAGAAAAAAGGATATCAATTCAAAATCCTTTTTTTAGAGGCCGACGAAGTAACTTTGCTTAAGCGGTACAGCCAGACACGGAGACATCATCCTCTGTCTCAGGACAAAAGTCTTCGGGAAGGAATACGCATCGAGCAGGAGCAGTTAAAAGAACTGAAAATTACCGCCGACAAAATTATCAATACTTCCCATTACACCGTTCACGACTTAAAGTCCGTAATCAATAATATCGCGCAGCAAAATAAAAATGTTGCGCCCATGAGAATAAATATTTTGTCGTTCGGTTTTAAATACGGCACGCCTCACGATGCCAGCCTGATTATGGATGTTCGTTTTCTTGCAAATCCATATTTCGTACCTGAACTCAAAGATTTTAACGGAAAAAACCCGAAGATCAAAAACTATGTCTTAAATAACAACCAAGGCCGCAGGTTTATAAAAAAATATCTGGACCTGCTTGACTATTTAATTCCATTGTATGAAAAAGAGGGCAAAGCTTATTTAAGCATTGCCGTCGGCTGTACCGGAGGCCGGCATCGCTCGGTAACCATCGCCGAAGCGTTATTCGAACATATCAAAAAACCCGGGAGACAAATCATCGTCACACATCGTGACATCGACCTTTAGAAGAAAAGACCAAGGTTTGAAGGAGCATTATGATAGGTATCGTTATTGTAACACACAGCCAGTTAGGAGATGCACTCATTGACGCTGCTGAATTTATTTTAGGGGATCGACCCGATACCATGGTATCGGTTTCCATAGATTTAAAAGAAAACGTTGACAAATTGCGAAAGAAAATTGCCGAAGGAATTAAAACGGTCGATAATAGAAAAGGGGTGATTATCCTTACAGATATGTTCGGTGGCACACCTTCAAATTTAAGTTATTCATTTCTTGAAGAAGGACAAGTGGAAGTTATATCCGGCGTCAATCTTCCCATTTTGATCAAGGCGGTGGATCTTCAAAAAGATATGGAACTCAGCGAGCTCGCTCAACACCTTGAAGCTTTTGGGAAAAAGAGTATTTCGCTGGCAAGCGGGATTTTAAAAGGGAATAAAAGGAATTAGCCGTATACGTTCATATACTTGCGACCTTTGAAATATGTCAATTTTTGTTTAAGTTCAAGGAAGGCAAAAATTTTAACCACCCCAGTACGATCTGCCGGACCTACGGGGCAGGCAGGAATACATTGAGTATTTCGAGGATTAAAATTTGAGCCTGACGCAGAAATTGAGCAAAAAGGGGCGTTTTTCAAAGATCTCTACTTAAAGGAGGCATTATGAGCATAAAAGTGGGTATAAACGGTTTTGGAAGGATAGGCCGCCTTGTTTTCAGAGCCCTGACCGATCATGCTGACTTGGAAGTCGCTGGGATTAATGATCTCATGGATTCAGCCACAATGGCTCATCTTCTAAAATATGATTCCGTGCACGGAAAGCTTGATTTGGAAATAACCGGTAAAAACGGTTCTATTGAAGTGGGTGGAAAATCCATTGCCGTTAGCTCGGCTAAAGATCCCGCCACACTTGGCTGGGGAGATCTGGACGTGGATATTGTTGCAGAATGCACCGGTCTTTTCAGAGACCATGAAAGCGCATCAAAACATCTTTCCGCAGGCGCACGAAAAGTCATAATATCCGCCCCTGCCCAAGAGCCCGATATTACCATTGTCATGGGTGTCAACTCAAACCAATATGACCCCAGAAATCACCACATCATATCAAATGCATCTTGCACCACAAACTGTCTCGCCCCCATAGCCAAGGTACTTCTTGAAAATTTTGGGATCAGGAGCGGCCTGATGACAACCATACATTCATACACAGGAGACCAGCGTCTGCTGGATTTTCCTCACAAAGATCTGCGAAGGGCCAGGGCGGCCGCAATGTCAATGATTCCCACGACCACAGGTGCGGCAAAGGCCGTGGCTTTAGTGCTGCCGGAACTCTCCGGCAAGCTAAACGGTCTTGCCGTTCGCGTCCCCACACCGAATGTATCGATTGTCGATTTTGTTGCAACTTTGGAAAAGTCAGGTATCACGGTCACCGATGTGAACGCCGCCCTTAAAGAGGCTTCAGAAAGTTCACTTGCAGGCATACTTGGATATAGCGATCTTCCGCTGGTATCTTCTGATTATAATGGATCGACATTATCCTCTATTGTCGATGGACTGACCACCTATACTGTCGACAATATGGTCAAAGTATTATCCTGGTACGATAACGAATCCGGATACTCAAACAGGATGGTCGATCTTGCAGCCATGATTGCTTCACAGCTATAGGTGCAAATTGAAAATTTTTGATTGAAAATTTAAAAGTAATAACGGCGTTCGAACCTTAAATAGTAAATCTTCAACAGTTAATCTGAGACCTTTGAAAAACGTTCAATTTTGCCTGCCCAGTTAAATCCGTTTTTATTATTTAACCGGGGTTCAAGACCAAGGAAGGCGAAAATTTTAACCACAGACATACAGTTAAGTATTTCGAGGATTAAAATTTGAGCCTGACGCCGGAATTGGATAAAAGGGGGCGTTTTTCAAAGGTCTCAAAAAAGGATCAATTGATGAATAATAACCGCCGACCGCTCATCGCCGGAAACTGGAAAATGTTTAAAACTTGTGCCGAGGCTGTTGAAACTGCCGGACAGCTTGCAAAACTCTTAGCCGCAACCACGGATATGGATATTATGATTGCGCCGCCGTTTACAGCCCTCGCACTGGTATCCGATGTTGTCAGAGAGAGTTCTGTTTCCCTTGGCGCTCAAAATCTATTTTGGGAAGCCCAGGGAGCGTTTACCGGTGAAATTTCACCTGCCATGCTGGTTTCGGCAGGATGCCAATATGTTATTATCGGCCATTCCGAACGCCGACAGCATTTCAACGAAACCGATAAAACCGTCAACAAAAAAATACAGGCCGCCGTTAATAATGATCTGATACCGGTTATGTGCGTTGGAGAATCTGAAAAAGAACGGGAATCAAAAGACACGTTTTCCGTACTTGACAAACAGGTAAAAAAGGGGTTAGAGGGGTTTTCTTCGAACGATTTGAAAAGGCTGGTTATCGCATATGAACCGGTCTGGGCTATCGGAACCGGTAAAACCGCGACTTCCGATCAGGCTCAGGAGGTTCATCAGTTTTTACGCGCCATGGTTGAAAAAAGTTTCGGGAATATGCTTGCGAAATCTATTAGAATACTGTATGGGGGGAGTGTTAAACCAAGTAATATCGCAGAGCTCATGGCAATGCCTGATGTTGATGGAGCACTTGTCGGCGGCGCCAGCCTCGATCCTGAGACATTTATCAAAATCATTCGGTTTAAAGAATAATTATGACAATATTTCTAATAATAATGCATGTAATCGTCTGTGTCGCGCTTATTATGATCGTCCTTTTACAGACCGGGAAAGGTGCTGACATGGGCGCTGCTTTTGGTGGGGGATCAAGCCAGACTCTTTTTGGGAGTACAGGCAGCTCGACGTTTTTAGGTAAACTGACAACCGTAGCGGCTATCGTCTTTATGATAACTTCTTTGGGATTGGCCTATCTGTCCGGTCATAGTATTAAAGATTCAATTATGACGGACAAAAAAGCTCCCATAGAACAAAAAGCTGCGCCAGTGGCGCCTGAAAAAAGCGCTCAACCTGAGCCGGAAACCCCAGCGCCTGCAAAACCTGCTCAGGAACAGTAAATTTCGAATGGCTTTATTTGATGCCGGACAGTGTTCGGCAGATAACGAGTTGAGTTTTGACGACATACAAATGTGCCGAAGTGGTGGAATTTGGTAGACACGCTATCTTGAGGGGGTAGTGGGTAACCCCGTGCCGGTTCAAGTCCGGCCTTCGGCACCATAATTTAATATATTGAATCAGGCGCTTAGAATCTTATCTAAGTGCCTGATTTACGTAACAGGAATTTGACGTCTTTCCCTTCCTTTCTTGTTTCACCATACCCAAATCCCCTTCCCTCCTACGGAAATATGGAGATCAAATTGCCAACTACAATTACAGTAGTGGTGAATATAAAAAAGCTAATAGAAAAAATGAATTCTAATTTTCACTCATCTTGGATACACTATAAAAGTTCCGATGCCTTAAATTTTATAACTTGATATCTTGATTTCATGATATCAGCTTTATTACAATTCTTTTTGTATTGATTTCAATAAGAAACTATAGTAATGCAAATTCATGGCTCGAAAACCTTTATCAACCAGAATTGAAAACGATCTCCAAAAAGAAATTAAAAAAAACTTGCGATTGATTTGGAGAAACCCCTAAACGATCTTCTTGAAGAAGCAATATATGACCTTTTAGAAAAATACGAAAAAAAATCGATGACAATTAACGACAACAAAATTGGTAGAGAAGAACTATACAATAAAATATTGAAAATCATTTCTAATTTATCAGAAGTACAAATGCGAAACCTTCTGAAAAGTTTGGAAAAATGGCAGCGATCTAAGTTCGATGAGAAGAGAAAACATCCTAGAAAACCCACGTTCATCTGGACAGAATGTTTAGCCGATACACGCTCTTTTACGGACTTTATTCAAAATCTAAGTGTTAGCGGACTATTTATTGAAACTCGATTACCTTTCTTTATTGGAGAAAAGCTTTCAATGACTTTCTCCCTCCCGGACGCCGATGATCCTATCAAAATCACAGGAAAAATTGTCAGGATAGATTCAAATGGAATCGGCGTAAAGTTCGACGAGCTTTTATCTTATTCTTAATAATCCCTTCAAAGACGTCAGGAGCAATCCCTTGACCATTATCTCTCTCCGATAGTTTGAGATAGTCCTCGGGAGTTAAGTCAGGAACAATTGAATGTGAATCCTTATCCACAACATCATGTTGTATTCCGATATTCATAATTCCCTCTATTTTCTCCATTGCGTGAGACGCATTGGTGTATAAATTGCTTTATATATGCTAATATAACCGATCTGATTTAAACCCATAGCTATAGTGGAATAAATTACATTTTCAATGAATTCATAAGATAGGTTAATCTAAGTCGACCCATTTTTTTATTCGGTCTGAATCGATCTTTTGTGTAGCAAGAAGCAGTGAAAATCTTTGACATATCCACGGGTATGCCCGCGGTTTTCAGGAATGTTCTAGCAAATTCAATCTTATCGAGAAAAGGGGGTGATTAAGGGGTATTTATTCTTGTATGGTGATTTTATGAACTCATAATTGATTGTAAACAGAAAACCAAAGAAAGGAGATGAACATGAAAAGAATTGCAATTATATCTTTAACCTTGATTTTTAGTCTTTGTTTGGCAACAGGTGCTTTTGCAGCGGATAAAGATGCCATCAAGAAACAAGTAGATGACATTGTTGTAGCTATTGATGGCGGGAAAAAAGCTGAGGACTTTGCAAGTGCGGCACAAAATAAACCCTACTATGTATTTATAATGGAAGAGGGGGGTAATCTTTTGGTTCATCCGTCATTGGTTGGGCAAAGCCTTAAAGAGAAAGCAGAACCTGTTTATAATGAATGTGCCAAAGCCACGACTGACGGCGTATGGGTTGATTATGTATGGAAAGAAAAGCAAAAACATACCTATGTGAGGAAAACCACGGGCGGTTTGATCGTCGGAAGCGGGTACTCCGAGTAATAAATTTGGTGCTTATCTAAGCAAGCAGCTTATGCCAAAATTTTTAGGGGAAGTGTAATGTCGCTCATAGAACTTATGGTTTTATGGGCGACATTTTTTTGTCCGTAAGAGCTTATTTAAACATCTGCTAACCTTTGAATATTATCGGTCTGAAAGTAAGAAAGCATAAATGAAGTTTTTTATAGACCTTGTTTGGCTTTGCAGCTATGGGGTCTGGTGCATCGGCTTTACTGCAGGCGTAATAATTACATCGATACGGCGGTTGATGGCCCGTCCTTGGGATGTCTCATTAGATGCCAACGGCCTTACC
This sequence comes from Desulfobacterales bacterium, assembly GCA_050123435.1. GTDB lineage: Bacteria > Desulfobacterota > Desulfobacteria > Desulfobacterales > UBA11574 > S5133MH16. The sequence continues at coordinate 550 of JASFHC010000013.1, read as the reverse complement.
GATCCGTATCCAACGGCTATAATTTTGTCCGTCGGCAGGGTCCTATTGGCAATCAGGTATTCCATAACTGCTTCGGCCCTTCGTTGGGATAAGTGCTCATTAACTTCATCCGAGCCTGTACTGTCCGTGTGCCCTTCAACCACCACCTGAGGTTCGCCGAAGATTCTGATGGCCCGTTGAACTTTGCTCATCACAGTATAAGTCCCCGGCATAAGGATGCTCCGGCCCACCGGAAACTGAATGGCTTTTAAACGAATGACCAACTGGTTTTCCTGCTTGTAAACTTCGGCCTCTTCACTGTCAAAAAATGTCTGGACTTCATTGTATCTTTCATTGAACTGTTTTTCGGCCGCCAGACGATCTTTTTCGGCCTGACCTCTGCGAGACTGTTTGTCGAGAAGAGCGATGCGCTGATTAAGAATTTCCATTTGTTCCTGCTGGGAATTTACCTTGTTGATCATGAAATCATGATCAGCCTGCAGCGTTTCTATAGTGCCAAGGATATTCTCTACCTGGACTTCAAAGTTCTGATCCCGCATATCTGGAGCGG
>JASFHC010000012.1:0-20442 GCA_050123435.1 Desulfobacterales bacterium | reverse complement strand
GGTAAAAACATTGTCGGCTGTTTTATTGAAGGTGGCATTTTTTAATTCATCGAGAACACGGTTTTCATTATCTGAATACAAAGAAAATATCGGACTGAAATTGGCATGACAGGCTTTCATCAGCTCGAGCCTTTCGGATTTCACGTTGGGGAAGGTCTTCTCATGGGGAAGGACAACACCTTTTTCAAAAGGTTCAAGGCCCACCAAAACAATCAGGCCATAACGGGTAACTACCCTGTTTTCATAAAGAAATTCCATCGATGTAAAGTAAAACGCCGGTGATTTGTCACGCTTCATGATATGATCTGAAAGCCACTTATTAAAACAGTCTGCTGCTCTAGTATATCGGTTGTTTATGCTTGTGTCGTCCTCGTGTGTCTTTCCAAGTGTCAGCCGGATAATGTTGTGGGGATGTCTTTCATGATATTCAAGCTGTTCCCGCTCTGAAATAATATCAAAGGGGGGGGCTACAACATTTGCCATATTATTGATTTTATGAGTATTATATAGAATTCCCCTGAAAGGGATTATCTCTGCCATTTGTATAAATTCCTTTTTATCAGTTTTAATAATGCGGGGAACTGATACTATAAAGAATACTGTTATTCAAGTGATAAAATTGAATGATTGGTAAAAAGCCTATCTCTAATCGGTTTCAAAGAAAACAAGATTATTGACAGGATCTATCAAAAAATTATATTGGATTAGTTTATATGCTAGAAATTGAGAATATTGGAGAGGTGGCCGAGTGGCTTAAGGCCCCGCTCTCGAAAAGCGGTATCCTGTCAAAAACGGGATCGTGGGTTCGAATCCCACCCTCTCCGCCATAACATAGTATCTTAAAAAAATTATCGCTTGCCTCAAGATTTTCGGAGAGATGTCCGAGTTGGCCGAAGGAGCACGACTGGAAATCGTGTGTGCTGTCAAAAGCGGCACCGAGGGTTCGAATCCCTCTCTCTCCGCCATATAAGACGAGACTTTTGAAAAACGTTCAATTTTGTTCAAGACCAAGGAAGGTACAAATTTTAACCACATGAATACGTTGAGTATTTTGAGGATTAACCCACCAAAGTTCGGTGGCGGGTTAAAATTTGAGCCTGACGCAGGAATAATGATGAGCGAGCTTGTTTTGAACCAAGCTGAAAGAAAGGAATTCTTTTACAATTTAAACAGATTCTTTTCGCTCTCACTTCCAATATTCCAGCATTCCATTCCGACGGCATAAACAGTTTGAGATTAAAAGATATGTGGTTCCAACAGGTTGAATAATCTTTGAGACGCTACGTTATGTCCTATCTTGTACTTGCACGTAAATATCGTCCCCAAACCTTTGACCAGGTTATAAAACAGGACCATGTGACACGGACGTTAATAAACGCTATTTCGGCAGGCCGAGTGGCCCACGCAATCCTGTTTTCAGGGCCCAGAGGCACAGGAAAAACGACGGTTGCCCGCATATTGGCAAAAGCTATGAACTGTAAGGATGGCCCTGTACCGGTTCCATGCAATGAATGTAGATCATGCAGAGAGATTACTATAGGAAGTGCCGTGGATGTGTTTGAAATTGACGGCGCCTCAAACAACAGTGTTGATCAGATCAGGGAACTGCGTGAAAACGTCAAGTACATGCCTGCTTACAGCCCCTACAAGATATATATTATTGATGAAGTTCACATGCTTAGCATAGCCGCCTTTAACGCACTTTTAAAGACTCTGGAAGAACCCCCGCCTCATGTAATGTTCGTTTTCGCCACTACGGAACCTCGTAAGATTCCCATAACGATTCTTTCCAGGTGTCAGCGACATGATTTCAGACGAATAGATGTTGAGTCGATTTCCAAGCATATGAGAACGCTGTGTTCAAAAGAAGGGGTTGAAATCTCCGCTGACAGTTTGGGATTAATCGCTCGTGAAGCCGGTGGAAGCATGAGAGACGGCTTGAGCCTTCTTGATCATGTGATATCTTGCACAAAAGGCACCATTACCCATAAACAGGTTCTGGACTTATTGGGCGTTATAGACAGAGAAGTTATTTTTAATCTGTCCGCAGCTATATTAGGCGGACAACTTCCGAAAGTTCTTGATATTTTGGATGCGATATACAGCGCCGGCCATGATATGAAAAAGCTGTATGCGGACCTGATCGAACACTTCAGGAATTTATTGCTCGTCAAGATGGTGGAAAAAATCGACAGGCTGATGGATATCCCATCACATGAAATAGACTTGATGTGTAGCCAGGTAAAAGGAGTTTCCAGAAACTTTTTGAACCAGATATTGGATCTGCTCTTTAAAGAGGAAGTTTCCATATTAAATTCAACCCAACCCAGGATAGCCATTGAAATGGTTTTTATCCGGATGTTTCAAATGAAACCGGTCTTGCCCATTGATATTCTCATAGAAAAGCTTGATAATCTGAGAAAAGACATTTATGAAACCCGGACGGATTTTCGTGATACTGAAAGCAAGCCTGTGTTAAAGCATAATCAAGAAGGCCCCATAGAAACATCAGGTAAGGTATCGGGCACCGCAGAATCCATAGAGCCTTTTACTTCAGCACCTCTTGATCCGAATGAAAATATTGACAGGGTCTGGGAAAGACTTCTATCGACTTTTTCAGAGAGATATCCTTCCCTGGCGGCAAATTTGAAAAATTCTACTATAAAAAGTCTATCCGGTCACCGTCTAGAACTCGAAGTAAACGGAAATGATTTTAATATAAATATGGTCCAGAGAAATAAAAACAGTACCATTATCAAAAAAGTCTGCAGCGAGTTTTTCGGGGAAGACATGGAAGTAATTATAGCCATTAAAAAAATACAACACATTGAAGATCAGGACAAAAAAAACCACGCAGAACGTTTAAAACAGGAAGCGCTGCGTCACCCTCTTGTTACAGATACTATTGATATTTTCAACGGCAATGTTGTTGACGTTAAGATTTTATAGGAGGTGTTTAAATGAAAGGCATGGGAAAGATGATGAAACAGGCCCAGCAGCTTCAATCCAAAATGCTAAAACTACAGGAAGAAATGGCAGACAAAACGGTTGAAACAAGTTCCGGTGGAGGTATGGTAAAAGTTGTCGCCAACGGCCGGCAACAAGTATTATCCGTTCAAATAGAAAAGGAAGTCGTTGATCCTGATGATGTGGAAATGCTTCAGGATCTTATACTTGCAGCTATAAACGACGCCTTAGTAAAATCACAGGAAATGGCCACCCAAGAAATGAGCAAACTCACCGGTGGTCTCAATATACCGGGATTGATGTAAGCATTTAAGATCACTTCAAACTCTTTAATAAGCCAAACTTTACAAATATGACATGTGACTTTATTATTGATTTCTATTAATTAAAAAATAATCAACGATGAACCACTATCCGCCATCTATTCTGAAATTAATCAAAAGCTTGTCCAAGCTTCCTGGGATAGGAGGAAAGACCGCCGAGAGGCTTGTTATGCATATACTCCGAGCACCGCGTAGGGAGGCGGAACAGCTATCGAACCGTATTATTGAGGCAAAAGATAACATAAGATTATGCTCCATCTGTTTTGGGCTAAGTGACACCGATATTTGTAATATCTGTAGTGATCGGACAAGAACTTCCTCGATGTTGTGTGTGGTAGAACAGCCTGCCGATATGGTAGCTATTGAAAAATCAGGAGCTTTTCCCGGATTGTATCATATCCTTGAAGGCGTTCTGTCTCCCATGGATGGCATCGGGCCCGATAACATTAGAATCAAAGAACTTATCTCAAGGATATCTAAGGGAGGAATCAAAGAGGTTATTCTTGCAACAAGTACAAATTTAGAAGGCGAAGCCACTGCAGCTTATATTGCAGATTGTATAGAGAGTTACCGGATCAAGGTGACGCGAATCGCGTCCGGCGTTCCGATTGGAGGCGATTTAAAATATGTGGATCAGATTACCCTGAAGAAGGCCATGGAAACCCGACATGCCGTATAAGGATGTGCTACCGTCTGATATTTTCAAATGCCAGCAATGCGGTGAGTGTTGCAAAGGATATGGGGGTACATGTGTAACCGAGGAAGAGATTAAGGCCATCGTGGATTATCTTCATATCGATCCTGAGTGTTTTATCGATGATTACTGCCAGATGTCGGGGGGAAAACCGGTATTGGCACAGGGAAGCAATGGTTACTGCGTATTCTGGAACGGACTATGCACAATTCATCCGGTCAAGCCTAGCATGTGCAAAAATTGGCCTTTTATAAAAAGCGTATCGGTTGATATAAACAACTGGCACATCATAGCTGCACTTTGTCCGGGCATCCGAACAGATTTACCTGACAGCGTTATCAAGGAATGTGTCCGCAAAGAACTTACGAAGAGTCTATAATGGCTTCCAGTTCTTTACATCTGATAGTATGTAAACAGTGTTCCCTACCTGGTCCGAAATTATCCTGCGGATAATATTTCTTGTTTCAAGATCTTTCAAACCTTCAAGTAATGACGTTCGGGTGCTGTTCCACATTTCAGAGAGTTTCTTGGTCGAGATCGTCGTGTCAGTGTCCGCAAGGCTGCAGCACATTAGATATACTGAAACCGTCTCCACTGAAAGTCCCAGTTTAAAAATCTTCTGGTTCATGGCCGAAGTTTGATTCTGTGAATTCATTTATGCACCTTGATTTTGGTCCGTTGTCATTTATCGTTTGCCATGGAAATTAATTAAATATAATCATATGAAATAAAAGTCAAATTATCACCCCTAAAAGCAGCGACTTGCTTTGATAGTCATGGAAAGGATAATAATGATTGGAATATTCGATTCAGGAATAGGGGGACTTACCGTTGTCCGCTCACTTATGAAGCAACTCCCCGACTATGATATTATCTATTTTGGCGATACTGCTCGTACGCCATACGGAAGCAAAAGCCCCGAAACCGTGGTCGGGTATGCTCTCCAGAATACCGAGTTCCTTTTAAAGCAGGGTGCAAAAATTATTGTAATGGCCTGCAATACTGCTTCAAGTGTGGCTTCTGATCATGTGACTAAAAACTTTGATATTCCTATATTCGAAGTTATATCTCCGGCATCGGCAAAAGCAATTGAAAATTCCAGGAATCTAATCGTCGGGATTATCGGAACGCGGGCAACGGTAAAAAGCGGCATTTACGAAAAAAAAATCAAGGCAATAAAACCTAAGGCAAAGGTCTATTCAGTTGCCTGTCCTCTTCTGGTTCCTTTGGTAGAAGAGGGATGGATAGAAAAACCCGAAACTGTTATGATAATTAAAAAATATCTTCATCCTTTAAAAATTAGGCAGATAGACACGCTAATTCTGGGTTGCACCCATTATCCTCTTTTAATGGATAAAATTCAAAGAAAAATCGGAAAAAGGGTAACCGTCATTGACTCTTCCATCGCTCTTGCAGAAAATATTAAGGATTTTTTGGATACGCATCCGGAAGTTGACAATTTTCTGGGCAAAAAAGGAGAGTTCAGGCTCTTTGTATCAGACGTGACCGATCAGTTTGAAAAGACAGCCGAGACTACGCTTAAAAGGAAGGTTTTGCTTGAGCATATAAAATTATAGCCTCAGGCTTCGTAAAAAAACACAGTAATATAATTCGATGGAGTCCTCTTTTTGTTTTTTAAATGGATGTTTCCTTCAGAACGAAATCTGCCCACCAATAATGACGGGATGTTATCCATCTTTTGTTAATAAGCTCTTCTTGGGTAAAGTCAAGTTAAATTGAACCCAAGCTTTTGCCGATACATATAGACAACAGTACTAATTTGTAACCGTTTAGTTCTTTGAAACAAATCGATTTCAAACGAACTTCAGATATGATTAAATCTTATATCCCTCTTTTAGCGGGATCTGAGTAAGGTAATCCGTTTAAATAATGTGTTAAGCCAAATTCTCAGCCGGCACAACAATTAAAGTGACCATGGCTTTTGATATAAGCTTTTCTTGACCTTGAGATACAGAAAAAATTTCAGATTCTGATACTTTGATTTTTTTGCCGTTATTGATGACTTTTGAACGACAGATCATCAATTCTCCAACCGCAGGTTTAAAGTAATTAATTTTGAACTCAATGGTCAGGATTCGATACTTATCAGAAACAGTGGTAAAAGCAGCGTAACCGGCTGTATGATCTGCCATGGTTGCAATGACACCTGCATGCACAAACCCGTCTTGCTGGTGGTGGAGCGAACAAATTTTTAAACGGGATTCAAATATCCCGTAAGCCACCTTCTCAACTTCAAACCCGCAGTTGGCCGGAAACCCCTGAACATAATCTTTTTTTAAAAATTCAAAGCGTTCCATTTTAACATGTTGAAAAGGCGGATTTGGTTTCTGGTCGAATATATTTTTGAGTTCGCCCTAAGTCGATATTTTCGAAAAATCTGCTATGTGTTCAAACAGATCTGCTATGTGTTTGAGCAAGCTAAGTCTGTTATTGCGTATTTTTGTCTCCTTTGCCATGACTAAAACACCATCAAAAAAAGCGTCCACCGGATCGCGAAGAGAAGCGATCTCGTGCAGTGCCCGTCCCGGATCTCCTTTTTCCAGGTTGACCGAGACGTTGTCTTTGACCGCTTGATATGCCGAATAAAGGGTAGACTCGGAATCATGTTCAAACAGATTTTCCTTTATCGGTTTTGCTTTAAAGCCTTTCACCTTTTTGATGATATTGACTACACGCTTGAATGCAACAGCTAGGGGTTCAAAATCGGGTGCGGTTTTTAGATTTTGGAGTGCCCTGGCCCTGTTCCATACATCCGGAACATTGTCAACGGATACACTCACAACGGCCTGGATGACGTCTTTTGAAAATCCTTCTTCTGCCAGTAAGTGTGTCATACGGTTTTGTATAAATGTGTTTACCGGATCGGCGATTTCTCGAATTTTCCTGACGCCCTTTACACCGTATAGTTTTAGACTTTTCTCGATCATGCCCTTCAAAGAAAACGAAAATTTTTTATCAAGCATGATTTGGATTAAACCGATGCCCTGCCGCCGAAGCGCATAGGGATCGGAAGCGCCCGTGGGAATAAGTCCTACGGAAAAAAATCCGCAGATGTTATCGATCTTGTCGGCTATCGCAAGAATCGCGCCCACCCTAGTTTCAGGAAGTTCGCCCCCTGAATAAATCGGCCGGTAATGTTCTTCAATTGCTGTAGCCACTGCAACAGGTTCTTTTGTAACAGAGGCATAAACCCTGCCCATAATCCCCTGCAGTTTAGGAAATTCAACCACAACATGGCTAACAAGATCGGCCTTGCATAACCAGGCGGCCCGGGTAACATGCTTTTTCAAATCCGAACCCTTTTCAACCTTATCTGCCAGAAATCCTCCAATTTTTTGAAGACGCACAATCTTTTCATGCATGGACCCTAATTTAGCCTGAAAAAGAACGCCTTTCAGTTTTTCCACCCTGTCTCTGGAGGAATAGTCCAGGTCACTTTTATAAAAAAACTGAGCATCCGCGAGACGGGCTCTCAGCACCCATTCATGCCCGGTTGACACTAAGTTCATATCTTTAGTACGGGTATTGTTTGCCGCTACAAAGCAGGGCATGAGATTTCCCTTATTGTCTATCACGGCAAAATACTTTTGGTGTTCTCGCATGGCGGTAATCAGTATTTCACTGGGGACTTCCAGAAACTCTCTATCAAATTTGCCAACGGTAGCCACAGGATATTCAACCAGGTTCTTTACAATCTCCACCAGTTCATCATCAGGCAAGATCTTGCCTCCAACTTTTTTTGCGGCTTTTTCGATCTCTTTTTCAAGACTTTTTTTGCGTTCTTGAAAATCGACCAGCACCTTCGCGGAACGCAGGGTCTTAACATAATCCTTGGGTCTCGAAATCTTTACTTTGGATTTATTCATAAAATAATGTCCACAAGTATATCTTCCGCTTTTAATATCTCCTAAGGTAAAAGGAATTACTTTCTCACCTAAAAGCGCTAATATCGAATGTATGGGCCTGGCAAATTGAATATCAAGCTCCGCCCATTTCATAGTCTTGGGAAACGGTGTGGAAAGAATCACATCCGGCAGGATTTTTTTTAGTAACGTCCGGGTTGAAAGTCCGCGTTCCGTAACTTTTGCACACAAGTAACGGCCCTTATTCGTATCCTTTACGACTAAAGCATTTACCGAAACCCCGACTTTTTCAGCAAATTTTTTCGCCGCCACAGTGGGTTGGCCCTTTTCATTAAATGCCATCCTTTCAGGAGGCCCCACGACTTCCAAAATAAGGGGTTTTTGTTTGGCTGCAACTTTTTTCACTTCCACTGCAAGCCGTCTCGGGGTCGCAAAAATCCTGGCACTGCCTCGGTCAATACGGGCATCGGTCATTTTTTGCAGCAACATTGAGGACATTACATTTAGTGCAGGCTCAATGTAACCTGCCGGTATCTCTTCCGTCCCTATCTCAAGCAATAAAGTTTCCATATCCACCTCTGTTTTCATTTAATCAGTGCAAAAATTAAATTAGAGTATTCGTGAGTCATACACCATTAATCTTTTATCAACGATTAAACATGATCTTATAATCGAAACCGCCTTTAAAATCATTTTTCCTTCTTGATCAAGGGATATCCCATCTGCTTTCTCTGTTCTAGATATCCTTCTGCACAGGCTCTGGCAAGGTTTCTTATGCGTCCGATATAACTGGTTCTCTCCATAACGCTAATGGCGCCGCGAGCATCCAAAAGGTTAAATGTATGTGAACATTTCAAACAGTATTCATAAGAAGGAAGAACCAACTTTTCTTTAATCATGCGGTCGGCTTCAGCCTCGTACTTATCAAAAAACTCGAGCAGCATTCCCACATCTGCCTTCTCAAAATTATAAGTTGACTGTTCCACTTCCTGCTGATGATGGACATGTCCATAGGTAACATCATCATTCCATTTTAGATCATAAACGTTGTCAACGCCTTGCAGATACATGGCAATACGCTCCAATCCGTAAGTGAGTTCCACAGATATGGGAAACAATTCAACACTACCGCACAGCTGAAAATAGGTAAACTGGGTAATCTCCATACCGTCCAGCCAAACTTCCCATCCAAGACCGGACGCACCAAGGGTGGGCGATTCCCAGTCGTCTTCCACAAACCTTATGTCATGTTCAAGGGGATCGATCCCGAGCACTTTAAGGCTATTCAAATACTGCTGCTGCACGTCATAAGGAGAAGGTTTCAGTATTACCTGATACTGATAGTAGTGCTGCAACCGATTCGGGTTCTCACCGTAGCGACCGTCTGTGGGCCGCCGGGAAGGCTGGACATAAGCGACATTCCATGGCTCAGGACCTAGTGCCCTCAGCAGAGTGGCTGGATGAAATGTTCCGGCGCCAACTTCAATATCATAAGGTTGGGCAACAACACACCCCTTTTGAGCCCAGAATTTCTCTAACGACATAATAACATCCTGAAAATTCATTTCTTTCCCCTCGTTAACTCGTTGTTATTTATGAATGTTGCACACTAACCCTTCTGAATCTATGGTTACATCTAACAGACGGGCGTCCTTTCTACTTGAAAGAACTTTTTCCCATATCCCTTTTAAATTGTCAATATCTTCAATTTCACCCAGTGCCCAAATACAGCCGCCTCCCCCGGCGCCTGTGAATCGTGCACCACAGTTGTTTTTCAACGCAGAATCTACAAGTTTTTCTCCAACATCATCAAAAACCTCGGGTGTCATCTTTCTTCTGATAGCCACTTCCCGGTTCATTAAGACCGAAGCGTCTTTAACATTTAGTGCATATAACGCTTCAGCAAACTTTTGTGTGCATCCAACAATTTCAGCCCAAAACTCACGATTTTTTCCTGAAAGAAACTGACGAACCCACTTTTTGTTAATATCTTTTGACTCGTGCGGCACACCGCAATATGCCAGCAATAGGTGACGTTTAAGATCGTTAAAAGATTTTTTCCTCACAATGATCTTTTTCCTAAAATACGGCTTTCCGACGCCTGCTTGCCAGGTCCATGCCGTGACACCGCCATATACAGCTGCAAGTTGGTCCTGAAGTCCGCACGGAACGCCGGCGACGCTTGCTTCTAAGGCCTGGGCAAGCAGGGCAATGTGAATCCTGGAAAGCGGTTTTACACCCATTTGCTCAAAAATATATGAAAAGGCCCCCACAAGTGCCACTGCCGCTGCGGATGATCCTCCTAAAGCACTGCGTGGCGGCGATGAAGAGTTGATATCAATATGCACACCTTCGGCCCTGAAATAGGCTGCAATTGCAAACATCAGCCCCAAGGGATGATCAAAGGGGGATTCATCAAGGGGATATGTTGCACTGGTAAAACCTTTCGAAGATATTTTTACCATACCACTGTCATAGGGAAAAAATCGTATCCGCGTTCTCAAATCAATTGCCATGTTAACGGTGCATGGGAAAAGATGCCCGAGGGGATAATAAAAGGTACTGATATCCAGTGTCCCGCCCATGTCAATCCTGCAGGGGGCCGAGGCTTCAATCTGATGCGATTCAATGAAACTTTTAAAGGTGTGTGTTGCGTGTTTCATTTTACGTGATAGGCGTTGCATTTTTTATTCTGTCTTCCAATTTTCGCCCTCTGTCTTCTGTCCTCTGACTTCTGTCCTCTGTCTTTTGTCCCCCGTCGTTTGATTACCGGTTATTTCCTTATTTGGCGTAAAAATTTCAAGCTCCGGGGTTCCTTTCCTAAATGATAAGGTACAAATGCCTCTAAAAACTCCAGACTTTCCTTTAAAGATCGGGGAGCGAATTTGATTCGGGCAGCCCTCACCAAATCACCCTTTTGGATCCATAAGAGATGTTTTAGGGTTCCCTTTGAAAGAAATATCTTGTGTAAGACTCCGGGAGCACACCCATCGCATATAATCCCTCCCCTTGAAAGATCGAATTTAACTCTGGTCTTTTTCATCTCCTCCAACTCAGCCTGACAGATGATGCATTGTTTTAAATTTGGATCCAGGCCAGCGATTGTCATAAATCTTATCTGAAACAAAATAGAAAGCGCCGCTTCGGAGGTATGATCTAGATCAAGTTCTTGCAGAACATACCGAAACAGGTGGAAAAGCTGTATCTGTTTTTGACCTTCTTCCATCCATTGATTGATTAATTCAGCCCAGTAACTGGCATAAGCTGTTTTTATTATCTTGGATCTGATGTTGGGAAAAGCATGCGTTAATGTCGCTTCCTGAAGAATAGGCAACCCTTTGCCTCGGCCAATAGTGCAAATCACGTCCAATATCGAGAAGAGTTCAAGTATCCCTGCAAATCGTTTTTTGCTTTTTTTAGCTGACTTTGCAAATATTGAAACTTTACCTTTGGTTAGCGTAAAAAACGTAACAATTAGATCATAATCTCCAAATTCGATCCGGCGAAGTATGATGGCAGGCGTTGAAAAGCTCGACATCTTTTCATATACCAAGAAGCGCTGTGGCGATTATAAAATAGAAAGCTACACTGATAATGTCTATGGCTGTGGTTACAAATGGACCTGAGGCTATGGCAGGATCGATATTTATCTTTGCAAATCCCATGGGCACCAAAGAACCTACCAGGGCGGCAATAGACATGGAGCTGATCACGGCAATCCCAACGGATATGGCAACTTGAAACATACTGTATCGAAGCTGGGCCACCGAACCGACCAGAAATCCATAAACCATACCCAGTATAAAACCGATGGCAAACTCCTTGAAAACCACGGACCAAGTATCTCTAATATTAAGACGTCCGGTTGCAAGACCTCGCACAACAATGGTGGAAGTCTGGGTGCCGATATTACCGCCCATGCCCATGATGACGGGAATAAAGGCCGCAAGATAAGCAAACTTGCTTAAACTTCCTTCATAATGTCCTATAATAAAAAATGCAACGATTCCGCCGATACAGCTTGCAGACAACCACGGCAGGCGAATCCTTGTACTCCGAAAAACAGACTGTGTTTCAATAAACTCTTCGCCGCCCACACCTGCCATTTTTAAAATATCTTCAGTAGCCTCTTCCCTGATAATATCGATAATATCATCTACCGTGACAATACCCACCAACTGATTTGTATCATCTACTACCGGTACCGCAAGAATATCATAACGGGCAACTATTTTTGCCACCTCTTCCTGGTCCATATCGGTCTTGACTGCAAAAACATCTGTTGTCATGAAATCTTTGAGAGGCGTCTCAGAGGGAACGACCACCAATTGCCTCAAAGAGCTGACACCAATGAGTTTGCCGTTTGAATCAACCACATAAAGATAAAACGGCATCTCCACATCCAGATGTTCTTTTTGAAGCGATTTGATGGCTTCCCCGGCAGTTGTGTTTTCTCGCAAAGCAATAAAATCAGGAACCATGATGCCGCCGGCGGTATCGTCTCCATAGTGAAGCAGACCTTCAACCTCTTCGGAACTCTCTTTTTTCATCCTTTCTATAATGGCGTTAGACCGTTCCTCGGGCATTCGTCCTAACAAATCAGCCACATCATCAGTGGGCATTTGTTCAAAAATCTCGACCAAATCATCAAGCTCAATGCCTTCATTAAACGAAAGAAAGGTATCCTCATCGAGTTCACTGAAAAGTATACCTTTTTGTTCAGCCTGATCTATCATTTCAAAAAGCTTATGCTGGTCGGAAATTGACAAAGAACGGAAGGCCAGAGACAAATCTGCTGCATGTGTCTTGTTAACAATCTTTTTAAGATGTGTTAAAGCATCTCGTCTCAGCAATCTCTTGATGCTGTCGATCAGTATTTTAGTATGGTCACCTTGCATTTGATAGTATTACGTTATTTAATAATTTTTATAGCAGACTGATTACGCAACTCTTCAAGCCATGACTGAAATTTTTTTTCAACAACTTCATTAAAGAGTATTTTTTCAATCTCGGGTGATACCTCTTCCAGAGGCTTTCCTGAAGTTTTAACAATCTCTTTAACAAAAAAAATCTGGAACCCCTGGTCTGTATCAAGCACAGGAGTAAACTCACCGGCTTTCATCTCTTTGACGGTATCTTGCAACTGTGGAGAAAGCTCATCAAGCCGGAACAAACCCAAATCACCGCCCCCAGCGTCCAGAGATGATTCAGAATAGGTCTCGGCCATATTTTCAAAAGATTTCCCTGCTTTTAATTCTGTTAAAATCGCATCCATTCTGGCTTTAATCTTACCCTTCGCCCTTTCATCGGCAAATAGTGGAACTTTTATAATGATGTTGTAAAGATGATATTTTTTCTTTCCTCCATATTTATCCAGATGGTTTTGGTAATAAGACGTTATGTCCTCTTTTGTAATTACAACCCTGGATCTTACGTTAAGGTTGATCAGCTTTGTTCTGAGTATCTGTTCCTTTATTCGTGCACGATACTCCGCCATTGTTAACCCTTCATTGGCCAATGTAAGTCTTAGATCTTCATCCGTATAAAAATTCTCTTCTTTAATTCGTTCAATGGTTTGATCCAACTCTGATTCATCTACTTTAATTTTTAAACGTTCTATCTCCTGATCTTGAAGTTTTTGATCGATGAGTCGGTTGAGCATATCCTCTCGCACCTTGAAGAGTATTTGTTGTTCTTTGTCTGTTGAATACCCAAGTATTCGGATTTTCTCTTCATAGGGTTTAAACGATTGGTTTAGTTCGAAAAGGGTAATAATGTCGTCATTAACTACCGCAACGATTCGGTCAACAACTTCTGCGCTTTGCCCTTTAGCAGCAAAGGAAAATCCGAACATAGAAAAACAAAATATATATGTGATGCAATAACCTAAATAGGCAAATTGTTTGTATATCATTATAATATTCCGCAAGCCAATTGGTTTCGCTCATCCCGCTATATAGCAAGATATAAGTTCCGAGATGCTGAATTCGGTCACGAACCGATAATTTTCTCCCACTGTGATTTATTTATTTCAATAATATATTTTTTTTGAAGTTCTTTTATCCAAGGCTTATACCCTTCTTCAATCTTTTTTCTGCGCAAATTTCTTATCATGGTTTCATTTATATCTTTTGACACCTTTTTTATATCCGGCGTCAACTCATCGTTTTTGTAATGCGCTTCATAATACTTCGACACATCATCGGGTGTTACTTGGATCTGAGCACCCAGATCTTTGGCAATAACCTTCTCCATGAGCAAACGGGTCTCTAATCCTTTTTCCCACAACTGGTACGGCACGGCATATTCAAGTAATATCTGATCGAACACATTTTCCGGATAATCCCCTCTTATATCTTCAACAGCCCGTTTCACTTCTTCATCGGTAATCTTAATACCGATATCTTTAGCCCTTTCCCGCAGAAGCATCTCTTCGGTCATCTGTTTAACAAGCCGCAATTTGGCTTCTTTGACAGCGTCGGGTTGCTGCATGGCACCCTGCGAATAAGAGGCTTTGGTAATCTCAAAAGCCCTGTTGAAGTCAAGGACGGTTATAACACTGTCACCGACTCGGATAAAATATTCATTATACAATTTGTATTCGGAATCGGCACACCCGGCCAAAGGGTAAATGATCGATAAAAAACCCATCAGAGCAATGAACCTGTTAAAATATTCTATCATCGAAAAAGGGTGAGTTTTAGCGCCAGAATCACATAAATTTTTAATTGTTAACATGTTGCATGATTTCTTTCAAGATATTTTTAGCCTCACTTAATAGACCAACTCTATTGCTTTTTGAAAGTGCAACGGTTAGTACATGGTCTCTGGTGGGTTCGAATCGCCTGCCTCCAGAAACAACAATATTATGTATTGGGTCAAGATTTTTTTGGTGAACTTCCGAAAAACACAGAGAAAGCTGCGATCCACTCAGATCAAGCCGTTTCACACCTGCCTTTATGGCCAATACCCTGAGCATGATTTTTAAAAGTAGATTTGAAACCTCAACCGGCAGAGCACCGTAGCGATCCACCAACTCTATTTTAAAATCAGAAATTTCATCTAATTCTGTTAATTTGGCCAGACGACGGTATGCTGAAAGACGCTGGTCGATATCCTGTATATATGATTCAGGTATTGAAGCGGGCATAGCAACGTTAACTTCCGGTTCCAGGCGTTCTCGAGTCTTTTCCCCTTTCAACTCTGCCATTGAGTTCTCCATCAGTTTTAGAAACATATCATAACCCACTGCGGCAATATGACCGGACTGGGAAGCTCCCAGAATTGTGCCTCCTCCTCTTATTTGCAAATCACTCATTGCAATTTGAAAGCCGGAGCCAAGATCACTGTGCTCCATCAACACCTTCAGGCGCTTTCTGGCATCTTTACTCAATGTGCTTTCGTTGGGTATAAAAAGATAGGCGTAAGCCTGCTCATCAAGCCGCCCTACCCGACCCCGCAATTGGTAAATTTGAGCCAGTCCGAATCTATCCGCCCGATTGATTAATATTGTGTTGGCCGCAGAGATATCTAAGCCGGACTCTATGATGGAAGTACACACCAATAAATCGATCTCTTTGTTCATGAAACGAAGCATTACCTGCTCCAGCATATCGTTATCCAGTCGACCGTGAGCCACATCGAGCCTGACTTTAGGCACCAGTTCCTGTAAATGTTTTGCCATGGCCCATATGCTGTGAATGTTGTTATGAACAAAAAAAATTTGGCCGTTTCTGTTTAACTCATTGCCTACGGCTTCTGAAATAACAGCATCGTCTATTTCAGAAATATATGTGATAATGGATTTTCGATGTTCAGGCGGAGTTGAAATTACACTGATGTCACGTATCCCCATCAAAGACATGTGGAGTGTTCTTGGGATTGGAGTAGCGGTTAAGGCAAGAACATCCATTGTACTTCTTATTTTTTTCAGCTTCTCCTTATGTTTGACGCCGAAACGCTGCTCTTCGTCGAGCACAAGAAGTCCCAAGTCTTTAAATGCTACATCTTTCTGAAGCAGCCGGTGAGTTCCAATGACGATATCTATCTTTCCTGATTTAAGACCATCGATAATCTTACGCTGCTCGCGCACAGACCGAAACCTGTTCAAACATCTTACATTAACCGGGTAGCGTTCAAAACGATTGGAAAATGTTAAAAAATGCTGCTCTGCAAGCACCGTGGTCGGAACAAGTACGGCAACCTGTTTACCGTCACTGACGGCCATAAGCGATGCTCGCAAAGCAACTTCTGTTTTACCATATCCCACATCACCACAAACCAGTCTGTCCATGGGAACAGATGATTTCATATCTTTGAGAACATCTTCAATAGCGTTAAGCTGGTCTGATGTCTCCTCGTAAGGGAAACCGGCTTCAAAATCGAAGAAATCAGAATCTACTTCCCTGAATGCGTGGCCATGTTTAATCTTACGCTCGGCATAAAGTTTCAAGAGTTCTCCGGCAATTCTCTCCGCCGATTTTTTTACTCTGGCTTTGATTCGATCCCATGATTTGCCGCCCATTTTATCAAGAACAGGCTCAATACCATCCACGCCTATATATTTTTGAACCATGTTCATGCGATCCACAGGAACGTAAAGTTTGTCATCATCTTTATACACAATTAGAAGAAAATCATTGCTTGACCCGTTCAGAGTCAGGTTCACCAAACCGTGATACTGCCCTATCCCATGTTCAACGTGAACGACCAGGTTCCCTTTTTTTAAATCTTCGAAGGCAAGGAGTTCGGTCTGAACCTTTTGTATCTGTTCTCTTCTTCGGCGATGTGTTGATCCAAATATTTCAGTATCCGTAATGATCGCCAGAAATTCAGCAGGCCATACAAAACCTGAAGAAATCTGGCCAATGCAGGCATATGTCTGTGTTTCACCTAATTTGACATCTGAGAAAAACTCAATAAGCTTCAGATGGATACCATATGGGAGCAACAGCGATTTCAGTCTGTCAGCTTGGGTTCTGGTTTTACAAACCAGAAGTGTGGCACAACCGGATTGTTTTTGATCGTTGATCCAGTTCGCAAGCGGCAAAAAAAGATTTTTTCCCCTGAGGCGTTTAAGTTTTAGGCTGATATCCATATTATCTTTAACGGAAAAATTAAATGCATGGGAGGGCTGCCCGTTGTAAAGAAAGCCTTTTGAAACGGAAAGCTGTTTAACGGTCAGCAGCTTTTTATGCGTAAAGATTTTTTTAGCATCCGACCACGTTAGATAAAGTCTATCCGGTTCGACACAGAGTCTGGAATCATTGCACGCGGAAACAAAACAATTTGAGGCCTGCTCTTGAGATTGATCCGCAGCCTTTTCCAATTCAGCAGGCTCTATCAAAATAAACAGCGCATCCTCGGATGTATAATCAAAAAGCGTATCAAGTTCCGGATAAATGAGTGGAATCAGCCCTTCAATTCCGGGAAACACCTGCTCATTCCTGACCTGATCAATTAAG
The DNA here is from genome assembly GCA_050123435.1 of Desulfobacterales bacterium. Classification (GTDB taxonomy): domain Bacteria; phylum Desulfobacterota; class Desulfobacteria; order Desulfobacterales; family UBA11574; genus S5133MH16. The sequence goes on along the minus strand of JASFHC010000012.1, from coordinate 3,110 downwards.
CTTCTGACGGTTTTTGCCGGGAGATCCAATCGGGAAGCCTGATCCCGTATCCGTCCAACGATCTGATCAATACATTCTGCTTTTAAAACAGTCTCTCGGGCCGGCAGTATAACTGCTTCCTGAACATTTTTTTTTGTCCTCTGGTTTGCGGCCGAGAAGAACCTTAGAGACTCCACAGTGTCTCCGTACAATTCGATTCTGAGCGGATCTGAATAAAGTGGTGAAAAAATGTCCAGTATACCGCCCCTTACGCAAAAATCTCCGGGTTCCTCAGCTATTGCCGATCGAATATAACCGCCTGAAACCAGTTTCTCGACCAATAGATCCCGATCGATTTCTTCGCCCGCCATTATAAGTTCCGCGTAATCAGATAGTTCCTGCTTTGGAATGATTCTTTGCAGCAAGCCTGCTACCGTTGTCACCACAATTTGCGGAATATCCTCTACGATTAAACGGTAAAGAGATCTGATCCGCCTGGCGGCTGTTTCGCTGTGATAGGAAAGATGCTGAAACGGTAGAATATTATAGGGAGAGAAATATACCGGGGAGAGATTGTTTTTTCCTAAAAAAAAGCTCAGATCTTCCAAATACTTTTCCGCATCTTTTGTTGAAGGAACGATCACCACTACAGAGCCTTTGTGTGCCATGGTTAACTTGGACACAAAATATGCCTGCTCGGATCCGGACAATCCCATACAATCTATACGATAATCCCTGTCGGGAATTATATCAATCAAGGCGCTAGGTGATATTTTTACTTGATTTTGATTCATAAACAAAGTAGTTGTCTTTTTATTGTGCCGGCGTAGCTCAGTTGGTAGAGCAGCTGATTCGTAATCAGCAGGTAGGCGGTTCGAATCCGCCCGTCGGCTCCAGATTTAGGTCATGACTTGTTCTGGAAAAACTTTTTTCTTCATGCCTTTCCAATAAGGCGCTTTTGAAAACCGCTATAGCTTAATTCGGACTATTCTGCAACCAGCGTTTATGCCTTGAAAAATTTGTACCCAACGCTATTGAAAAATGACCCGACATAAACATAATGAATTCATTAAAACTGAACTCATGAAACCTCTGAAAAATGTCAAGTTTTGTTTAAGTTCAAAAACGGCGAAGAATTTAACCGCAGGAATACATTGAGTATTCCGAGGATTAAAATTTGAGCTTGACCCCAGAGGAATAGGCTGCGCATTCCAAAGGGCAGGCGCAGAAATTGAGCAAAAAGGGGCGTTTTGCAAAGGTCTCTCATCACGCATTGGGTGTAAGTGTTTTGCTTGAAATATATATTGACCGCTCAACTGGTTTAAGGTTACTAATCCCCAAAACAACAAAAGACCTTTTTTCGTCCAGAGCAGTATATATTTATAATAACAATTACTTAACTATTCAAACATTTAATTGTTTAACAAGGTTCGAGAATAAAAGGAGTGATTGTGAGTTATAAAATAGGATTTGCCGGAACTGACGCAAGAACACTTTTGAGTGCTGTGGTTACTTCAACGGCAATAAGTGAAAACTATGAGAATGATTTTCAGGGAGTGGTAATTAGAGGAATGCCGGCCATGCCTCCCTTTGCCATGTCAATGCAATGGCCGGTGAAATTTATTCCCACAGCAGATAATTCCAAAACAGCATATGCCTCTGCTATTATTTCCGCCCTTAAAAACGGCTCGATTGATTGTGTGGTTCCGATGCCTGAAGATTTATTGCTTGACGGTCTTTTGGATAAACTTGAAGAGGTCGGTCTTTTAGATCATATTATTGGATTCACTCGCAAAAATTCATTTATTGAAGGCGACAAAATTGCCTGCAAACATCTTTGTCATGAATATAATATTCCTGTGGCGGACAAATGGTATGCCGTAGATGCCAGAAATTATGAGGAAATTCTGAGAACTTGTCTGGTGCTATTAGATTTATATGGCGGCGCGGTTTTGAAATATCCATATAGTGCTGGGGGAAAGGGCTCCCGTATCATCTTAAATTCATGGGAGATAAAAGAAGTATATGACACCTTGATAAAAGATTACGGTAAGAGCTATAAACGACGGTTCGGCAAAAATTCGGAATGGCCGCTCCTGATAGAATCCAGAATGTCAGGGGTCGAAATTTCTTTTATTATTCTTGTTGATAAGAACGGAAATTTTCAAATTCTTCCCACTTCCATGGATTATCCAGAACGCTTTCCCGGACCTGCCAGCAAAGACAATCCCATTACCGGAGGAATGGGAAGTATATCACCGCACCCCATGGAAACGCCTGAACTACTTGAAATGGCAGCCACAGATATTGTGAAACCTCTGATAAAAGCCTTGAAAGAGAAAAATATGTTACGTCCCTGCCTGATTTATCCGGGCTGCTTTTTGTCTTTTGCCGATAATATGGCGCCCACAAGAATTCGAGTCTGTGAAATCAATATTCGGCCTCCCGAACCCGAATGGCAGCCGATTATCCGCAGATTAAGGAATCTGGGAGCGTTAATTAAAGCTACAATTGAAGGTAATCTGGATGAGGTAATCCCGGAAGTGCGATCCGATCAAATTTCCATCTGCGTCGCCCTGGTTACGGGTTCCGGCGGCCCAAAAAGCCAAAAAGGGTACCCCTGGTCTTGTACGAAAGGAGAGTTGGTCGATATTGACCTCGGCTACTTGAAGAAAAAAAAAATACAGGTTATCCCATCTGCAATGTCATATTCATCTGAAGAAGGAATTTTTAAATCAGATGGCAGCCGGGTGATATATTGTAATGTTAATGCAACCGTTACACCTGGAAAAAGCAGAGCAAAAGCAGCAGAACGTGTTCGTCAAAAAATATTGACCGCCTTTGAAAATGGCAAAATCAGGGTAATCCCCCGTGAAAATCCGCAAGGAAACCGGCTGGATTTACGAAGTGATATCGGCGATCATTTCGATATCGCAGAATCATTGCTTCCGACAATAGCATAAAGAATTTTTACATCAATCATCTTGACATACATATCCGTTTTAGCATACCGATATATCATAGACAGCGAGTTTTAAGGTCTTTTTAGGAGAAATCTATATGAATGATTCCGATGACAGAAAATTAAAAACCGAAATTTATGAAATCATGAAAAACATCAACAATATAAT
>JASFHC010000011.1:0-20637 GCA_050123435.1 Desulfobacterales bacterium | reverse complement strand
GCCGCCGGAGCGACTTTACCCCGGTTAAAAAATGATGTTGCAGCTAAAAAGACCACACGGTTTACAGGTTCTGCTGGGGAGGCTAGAAAAAGTTCTTCTTCATCGCAGACCAAAGCGTTGGCCAGAACAAAGACCGAACCAGGGAAGATTAAAAATTATATAAACAAATGCGTACAATTTTTAAGAGAAGTAAAGGTGGAGCTGAAGAAAGTTGTCTGGCCGACACGAAAACAGACATTGGGCTCTACCGTTGTTGTCATCATCTTAACTATGATAATAGCATCCTTTCTTGGCGTTGTCGATATCGGTTTGTCAAGCCTGATCCGTGTGGTGCTTCATTAAGTTGAGGAGAAGAGAAAATTGGCTCTTAAATGGTATATCGTCCATGTTTATTCAGGGTTTGAAAGCAAGGTTAAAGCTGCACTTGAAGAGCGAGTCGCATCTTTTTCTCTATCCGAAAAATTTGGAGAGGTGCTGGTTCCCACAGAAGAGATTGTCGAGCTTGTAAAAGGTAAAAGAAAAACATCATCCCGAAAGTTCTATCCGGGATATATATTGGTGAGGATGGAACTTGATGATGAAACCTGGCATATTGTGAATAATACCGCCAAGGTGACTGGATTCTTGGGGGGTCGGGAAAAGCCGACACCGATTTCAGATGAAGAGGCCGAACGGATCTTGAATCGGATGGAGGCCGGGAAGCTCAAACCGCAACCCAAATATTTTTTTGAGATCGGAGACGAGATTCGTGTAATAGACGGGCCGTTTAAAAATTTTAACGGCACCGTGGATGAAGTCAATCCGGAGAAGGGTAAAATAAGGGTTCTGGTGAGCATTTTTGGCCGTTCAACACCGGTGGAATTGGAATTCGTACAGGTTACAAAGTTGTGATAACTTCGTCAAAAGTCGAATTTATCAAGCAAAATTACAGGAGTAATGTAAAAAAATGGCAAAAAAGATTATGGCACAGATAAAATTGCAGGTAACTGCCGGTCAAGCCAATCCATCTCCCCCGATTGGTCCTGCGCTTGGGCAGCATGGCGTCAATATAATGGATTTTTGCAAGGCTTTTAATTCCAGGACCGCAAATGATGAAGGAATGATTATCCCCGTGGTTATTACCGTCTATCAGGACAGATCATTTACTTTTATAACCAAAACACCCCCTGCATCCGTGCTTTTGAAGAAAGCGGCAAAAATAGCAAAAGGCGCCGGCGATCCGAAACGCGAGAGAGTCGGCAGTGTGACTCAAAAACAGGTTGAAGAGATCGCAAAGCAGAAAATGGTTGACTTAAATGCAAATGATTTGAGTGTCGCAACTAATATTATCGCCGGAACGGCCAGAAGTATGGGAATTGAAATTGTTTGAAGGAAGATGTTACGGGCTGTAAATAAGTCTTAACCCTAAATGCGAAACATGTAAACAAGGAGTGAACAAAAAACATGCCGAAGCGGGGTAAAAAATATTTAAAATCGATTAAAAATGTAGATGGTGGAATAAAGCATATTTTTAGCGATGCTGTCAAATTAGCAATAGATTCATCTTACGCTAAATTTGATGAGACCGTTGATGTTGCTGTTCGTCTGAGTGTGGATCCAAGGCATGCCGATCAGATGGTTCGAGGGACCGTGGTTCTGCCCAATGGCCTTGGCAAGGAAGTAAAAGTCCTGGTATTTGCTAAAGGGGAAAAGGAAAAAGAGGCCTTGGATGCGGGTGCGGATTTTTCCGGGAATGACGAATTAATAGAAAAAATTAAAAATGGTTGGTTCGGCTTTGACAAAGCTGTTGCTACTCCCGACATGATGGGCTCTGTTGGAAAGATTGGAAGGTTGCTCGGCCCCAGAGGGCTCATGCCCAATGCAAAAACCGGAACCGTAACTTTTGATGTGGCGAAAGCGGTCCAAGAGCTAAAAGCAGGGAAAATTGATTTCAAGGTTGAAAAGGCCGGGATTGTCCATGTTCCAATGGGAAAAGTTTCTTTCGGAGTTGAGAAGATTGTGGAGAATGCGGCCGCCTTTTTAGAAACTATCGTTCGTCTCAAACCGGCTTCCAGCAAGGGAACTTATCTGAAAGGTATCGCCATTTCAACGACCATGGGACCCGGCATTAAGATAGATGCGGCCAGTGTCAAGGATTTAATCAAATAAGTCTGCTTCCATATAGGCATTTCAAACCCTGGTCCAGACGTGGATTCCTATTGAAGTCTCACGGCGTTACAAGCATAGCAAATAACACATTTTCGGCAAAAATGTACGTCCAGTCGCACCAAGGTAGCTCTGATTCGCTTTAAGAACTTGTCCGGGTAAAGAGAGCCTGAATGGCTAATTTATATATTGTTTCCGAATTAAAACTTTCTGTCAAAGACCGTAGGTGCACTTGTTATGTGTTTAATCGGCGTTGCCGGCCTACCGAGACATTCACTATTGATAAGTTGTTACCTCCGGTTTTTGCAGATTAAGGAAGGAGGTGTTGTAAGTTGTGAAGCTTGAAAAAAAGAAAGAGATTGTCAAAAGTCTGAATGAAAAATTTGCAAGGTCCAAAGTTGTCATCGTTACGGATTGTAAAGGACTTGATGTTGAAGCAATGAATGATTTGCGAAGGAAGCTCAGAGAATTCGAAGTTGAGTATAAAGTGGCAAAGAATTCGCTTCTTATCAGAGCTTGTGAAGAAACACATGTCGAATTGATAAAAGAGTGTTTTAAGGGTCCGAGTGCCGTTGCGTTAAGCTATGACGATCCCATTGCACCTGCAAAGGTTTTGATAAAATTTTCTAAAGAGAATAAAAAACTTGAAATCAAGACCGGCGTTATGAACGGCAAGGTGATCGATTTAAACGCCATCAAGATCATATCGGCCCTTCCTCCCCGCGAGGTTCTTTTAGGACAATTCCTGTCCGTTGCAAATGCTATTCCAACGGGTTTTGTCAGAGTTCTTAACGCTATACCGATAAAGTTTTTAAACCTATTGCAGGCCCTCAAAGAACAGAAAGAAGCGGTCTGATATTCGACACGAATAGAAAAATATTATTTAATTGAAAGTTAAATTGGAGGAAAAATAAAATGGCGGATATTACTAAAGAGAATGTTATTGAATTTATATCAAATATGACAGTGCTTGAACTGTCTGAGTTGGTCAAGGAAATGGAAGAAAAATTCGGTGTCTCCGCAGCCGCGCCTGTTGCGGTTGCGGCTGCCGTCTCTGGAGAGGCCGGTGGTGCACCGGTGGAAGAAAAAACCGAATTCGACGTTATTCTTACAACGTTTGGCGATAAGAAGATCCAGGTGATCAAGGAAGTCAGGGCGATTACAGGTCTGGGTTTAAAGGATGCCAAGACACTGGTCGATGAGGTTCCGAAGCCTGTCAAGGAGGGCATTTCTAAAGAGGATGCTGAAAAAATCAAGAGCCAGCTTGAAGAAGCCGGTGCTCAGGTTGAAATAAAGTAACCGTTTTAAAAATCCCATCCCGCTAATAGGTTATGGGGCATAGGCGACAGAGCAAAGTGCTCTTGATCTTATGACCCATAACCCAAATATAATATATCGGAGATTATATGTCAGAAAGGATTTTGGCAAATAAGCGTAAAAGAAAAAACTTCGGCAAGATTGAGAAGATCATCGACATTCCTGATCTTATCTCGGTTCAACGGGAATCATACGGCCGGTTTTTGCAAATGGACGTTCCTCCGGAAAAACGTAAAGATGTCGGCCTGCAGGCTGTATTTAAATCCGTATTTCCAATAAAAGATTTTACCGGAAGTGCTTCCCTCGAGTTCGTATCTTACAGATTCGCAGAGGTTAAGCACGGTATAAAGGAGTGTATAAACAGGGGAATGACCTACGAAATTCCTGTTCGAATCACGGTCAGGCTTGTGGTGTATGATATTGATAAAGATACTGGAGTTACGAATATCCGTGATATTAAGGAGCAGGAGATTTACTTTGGAACAATTCCCTTAATGACAGACAGTGGTACGTTCATCATAAACGGAACCGAACGGGTTGTGGTAAGCCAGCTCCATAGATCTTCAGGTGTGTTTTTCAATCATGATAAAGGCAAGACACATTCGAGCGGCAAGGTTATATACAGCTCCAGGATCATTCCGGTACGAGGATCATGGATCGATATGGAGATCGATCATAAAGGCATTGTTTATATTCGGATCGACAGGCGGCGTAAGTTTCCTATTACGATACTTTATAAAGCGATTGGATATACTTCCGAAGACATCCTGTCTTATTTTTATGAAACAGAAAAGTTTCTTGTTCGTGGCAAACGAATATTTAAGAGGTTTGATGAAGATTCCCTGCGAGGGCAGCGCGCCAGCAGTGATATTACAGATCCCGAAACGGGCGACCCTATTGTTCTAAAAGGGCGTGTGTTTACCAAAGCCGCGATTAAAAAGCTTAAATCCGCTAAGTTGGCATTGATTCCAATAGGTGTTGAAGATATTATCAACAAGGTGTTTGCAAAGAGCATCGTCGACCGTGATACTGGAAAGACCATCGTAGCATGCAACCAAGTCTTTACCCAAGAAATTTTTCAGGCCCTGCTTGAAGCTGGAATAAATGAATTTGAACTCATTCTCATCGATGGGGTAACCAGTAGTGACTCCATCCACAAAACCCTGACTTTGGATAAGGTCGAAACAAAAGACGACGCCCTTATTGAGATATATCGAAGGCTTCGACCCGGCAACCCTGCAACACTGGAAGTGGCCCAGGAATTTATTGACCACATGTTTTTCAAGTCTTCCTATTACGATCTTTCCGGTGTCGGTCGCATGAAGATTAACCTTCGATTGGGCATTGACTCTTCCATCGACTTAAGAACACTCAGAAAAGAGGATATACTCCTTACGGCCAAAACCCTTGTAAAGCTGAAAGATACCCAGGGGTCTGTTGATGATATCGATCATCTTGGGAATAGAAGGGTGCGTGCTGTTGGTGAACTTTTGGAAAACCAGTATCGTATCGGACTGGTTCGAATGGAACGAGCCATTAAAGAACGGATGAGTCTCCAGGAAGTTGATGCGCTTATGCCGCACGATCTTGCAAATTCAAAGCCGGTTTCTGCCGTTGTTAAAGAATTTTTCGGGACCAGCCAGCTCAGCCAATTCATGGATCAGACCAACCCCCTTTCAGAAACCACCCATAAGCGTCGTCTGAGCGCCCTGGGTCCGGGGGGATTAACTCGTGAACGAGCCGGCTTTGAGGTCAGGGATGTGCATCCCTCACATTATGGGCGGATATGTCCCATAGAGACACCGGAAGGCCCTAATATCGGTCTGATTGTTTCATTAGGCACGTATGCCAGGGTTAATGAATATGGATTTATTGAAACGCCATACAGTATTGTAGAAGATGCAACTGTATTAAGGGATGTTAAATTTTTGAGTGCATTTGAAGAAAAAGATCACCCGATTGCCCAAGCAAATGCACCTCTTGACGAAAATAAAAGATTTGTCAAGCCTCTGGTAACGTCACGGGTAGAAGGGGAATTCATGATGGTCAAGTCCGAAGATATTGAGCTAATGGATATCTCTCCTAACCAGCTGGTGAGTGTTTCCGCATCCTTGATTCCGTTTTTGGAAAATGATGATGCAAACCGGGCGTTGATGGGGTCCAACATGCAGCGCCAGGCGGTCCCTTTGCTTTTAAACCGGGCGCCTTTGGTAGGAACGGGCGTTGAAAGCGTGGTAGCCAAAGATTCAGGCGTTACGGTAGTTTCAGGGTGTGATGGAGAGGTGTTAGACGTTGAGGCTTCCCGCATTGTTTTAAAACATGAGTCCGAAGACGATGAAGATTCGGAAATACCCGTGACAGTTTATGAGCTTTCAAAATTTATACGGAGCAATCAGAATACATGCTTCAATCAGCGCCCGATTGTCAGAAAAGGACAAAAAGTCAAGGCAGGAGAGATTATTGCAGACGGGCCCGCGACGGAAAAGGGCGAACTTGCTCTGGGCAAAAACATAATGGTGGCGTTCATGCCGTGGGGTGGATATAATTTTGAGGACTCGATTCTGGTGGGGGAAAGACTTCACCGGGACGGCGTGTATACATCCGTGCAAATTGAAGAATTTGAAGTTGTGGCCAGAGATACTAAGCTGGGCAAAGAAGACATCACGCGCGACATTCCAAATGTCGGCGATGAAGCCTTAAAAGATCTGGATGACAGCGGCATTATAAGGCTCGGCGCGGAAGTCAGTCCCGGAGATATTCTTGTGGGAAAAATTACGCCCAAAGGTGAAACACAACTTTCTCCCGAAGAGAAGCTTTTAAGGGCCATATTCGGAGAGAAAGCGGGAGATGTAAAAGATAGTTCTTTACGAATGCCGCCCGGTGTTCATGGAATCGTTGTGGATGCAAAGGTGTTTTCTCGGCGTGGTGTTGAGAAAGATGACCGTACCCGTTTTATCGAAGATCAAAAGATTGCCGCGCTTAAACGAAACAGAGACGATAAGCTTGCCGTCATTAAGGACCTGGTTTATACACGGCTTGAAAAATTGCTTGCCGGCCAAAAATGTCTTAACTCCCTGAAAAAAGGCAAGAAGGTTCTGGTTGCAAAAGGGAGCAAGATAGATACCGAGATGCTGGCTCAGATACCCCTGGCACAGATTGAGGGGATTGAACTTAAAAGCTCCAAAATTACCGAACAGATCCATAATATTGTTGAGCGATATAGAAGCCAATGCGAACTTTGCAGAAAGTCCTTTGAGAAAAGTATCGCCAGGTTCGAAAAAGGGGATGACCTTCCTCCCGGCGTAATTAAAATGGTTAAGGTCTATGTGGCCATGAAGCGCAAGCTGTCCGTAGGTGACAAAATGGCAGGCCGACACGGTAACAAAGGGGTGGTGTCGAGAATTCTTCCACAGGAAGATCTTCCTTATTTTGAAGACGGGACCCAGGTTGATATGATTTTGAATCCCCTTGGAGTCCCTTCACGGATGAATGTGGGACAGGTTCTTGAAATTCATTTGGGTTGGGCTGCCAAAGGCCTTGGGGATCAGCTTAACACGCTTCTGGAAGAAAGAAAAACAGAAGCCATTCGAGAGAAACTCAAACGAATATTCTCAGAACCGTCCACCCAGGAAATGGTAGACGTCTTTGATGATGAAGACCTGTATGAATTTGCAGATAATTATAGAGACGGTGTTCACATGGCCACACCGGTTTTTGATGGTGCTAAAGAGGATGAGATCAAGTCTCTTCTTGCAGAGGCAGGACTTCCTACATCTGCTCAGGCTACCTTGTATGACGGACGCACCGGGGAAGCTTTTAAAGAAAAGATTACCGTGGGTACGATGTATGTGTTGAAACTCCATCACCTGGTTGATGACAAGATACACGCCCGATCTATCGGTCCATATTCACTGGTAACACAGCAGCCCCTTGGCGGAAAGGCTCAATTCGGTGGCCAGCGCCTTGGTGAAATGGAAGTCTGGGCTATGGAGGCTTATGGAGCTGCGAATGCTCTTCAAGAATTTTTAACCGTGAAGTCGGATGACATGGCAGGAAGGACTCGTATGTATGAAAAGATTGTAAAAGGTCAGAATACATTAGATCCTGGCTTGCCCGAGTCCTTCAAGGTCCTGACAAAAGAGTTGAAGAGTTTGGGTTTGGATATAACCCTTATGGAAGGAAAATAATCAATGGAAACCATATACGATTTTTTTACAAAACCGACCGATCCAAAACTTTATACCGGTGTTAAGATTTCCCTGGCATCACCTGAGCAGATTTTAAAATGGTCTCACGGGGAGATTAAGAAGCCGGAAACGATCAATTATCGAACGTTTAAACCGGAACGCGACGGTCTTTTCTGTGCCAAAATATTCGGTCCCACAAAAGATTACGAATGCAATTGTGGCAAGTACAAGCGGATGAAACACAGGGGTGTTATTTGTGAAAAATGCGGTGTGGAGGTTATTCAATCCAAGGTGCGTAGGGAGCGAATGGCACACATCGAACTCGCCACGCCGTGTTCCCATATATGGTTTTTAAGGAGCCTTCCGAGCAAGATCGGCAATCTGCTCGATTTGACCCTAAAAAGTCTTGAAAAAGTGATTTATTTTGACAGTTATATTGTGATTGATCCCAAGAACACGGACCTTAGCCAAAACCAACTTCTATCCGAGGAAAAATATCGAGAAGCATGTGAGGTTTACGGGACGGCATTCGAAGCCGGGATAGGGGCAGAGGCTGTCAAAAAACTGCTAGGTAAAATCGATCTCGATGCGGTGTATAAAGAGCTGAGAGTTGATATTAGTTCCACTCGTTCTGCGACAAAGCGGCAAAAATTGTCCAAACGGCTCAAAATTGTCGAAGCGTTCAGGCGGTCGGGAATAGATCCGACATGGATGATAATGGATATTATTCCGGTTCTACCGCCGGATCTACGGCCCCTTGTCCCTCTGGAAGGCGGAAGATTTGCAACGTCTGATTTGAATGACCTGTATCGCAGGGTCATTAACCGCAATAATCGGTTAAAACGGCTTATCGAATTAAAGGCTCCCGACATTATTGTTCGGAATGAAAAACGGATGCTCCAGGAGTCAGTGGATGTTCTTTTCGACAACGGCCGGCACGGCAGAGCGATTATGGGAACCAACAAACGACCCTTAAAATCGCTTAGTGATACATTGAAAGGGAAACAAGGACGGTTTCGACAGAACCTTTTAGGCAAAAGGGTCGATTATTCCGGCCGTACCGTTATTACCATAGGACCGGATCTCAGACTACACCAGTGTGGTCTGCCCAAAAAGATGGCCCTGGAGATGTTCAAGCCGTTTATTTATTATCGTCTCGAGCAAAAAGGACTTGTATCAACGGTAAAGAGTGCCAAAAAGATGGTGGAAAGAGAAGTTCCGGAGGTTTGGGACACCTTGGATGAAGTGGTAAAAGAGTACCCGGTTTTATTAAACCGGGCTCCCACGCTTCACCGGCTGGGTATTCAGGCCTTTGAACCTATTCTCATTGAAGGCAAGGCCCTGCAGCTTCACCCGCTGGTCTGTACGGCATTTAATGCTGACTTTGACGGCGACCAGATGGCGGTTCACATCCCCCTTTCCGTGGAGGCTCAGATAGAGGCCAGAATATTAATGCTGTCCAGCAACAATATTCTTTCTCCTGCAAATGGGAGCCCTATAATTGTGCCGAGCCAGGATATTGTTCTTGGCATCTATTACATGACAAGGGGGATTTCCGGATCCAGAGGTGAAGGTAAAATATTTGCAAATCCTGAAGAAGTTCGATGTGCATACGATTCAAAGGCCGTTGATCTTCATACTAGAATCATCGTTCGAATTGAGGGAAAACGGTTTAATACAACCGTAGGGCGTATCCTGTTGTGGGAAATCATTCCCAAAGATAACATCATGATGATACGCCATATCAAAGTTTTTGATGAAGAAGAGGCCGAAGCCGTTTCAGGAAAGCTGAAGGCCGGTGCGGATTTTATTGAAATGGTGGCCCAACATTCAAAAGGCCCTGAAAGGGATAATCAAGGGCTTGTGGGCTTATTCAGAAAGGACGAATTCCAGCGGATGTTCAGTGTTTCAGATAAAGATGCTGAAAAAGTTTTTGCTTTGGAAGAAGAGGGGATCAGCGGCGTTATTTTTGCAGACCAAGCCTATCATATTTTTCAAGTGATTAAAAAACGTCCGGAAATACCTTTTTCTACAGTAAACAATGTCAGGGATAAAAAGACGCTGAGCGAACTCGTAAATTACGCATACCGGAATCTGGGACCAAAGGCTACGGTTATCCTTTCTGACAGGTTGAAAGATATCGGTTACGAATATTCAACCCGGGGCGGGCTTTCCATTTCCATTGACGCCATGATCATACCGGCCTCCAAATGGGATATTTTGAAAAATGCTGAGAATCAGGTTGAAAAGATCGGTCGTCAGTACATTGAGGGTCTTATCACGCAGGGTGAAAAATATAATAAAGTTGTCGATATATGGGCAAAAGCAACGGATGATGTGGCCGATGAGATGATGAAATCCATGCGAACGGCCCCTGTAACCGATCCTGATGGCAATGCTGTTCTGGATGAAAACGGAGAACCCGTTATAGAAGAAAGTTTTAACCCAATTTTTATGATGGCAGATTCCGGGGCCAGGGGGAGCAAAGATCAGATGCGTCAGCTTGCAGGGATGCGAGGACTGATGGCAAAACCATCGGGTGAAATCATTGAGACGCCCATTAGCGCCAATTTCAGGGAAGGCCTTTCCGTGCTTCAATATTTTATTTCCACTCACGGTGCCAGAAAGGGCCTTGCGGATACGGCCCTAAAGACCGCAAATTCAGGATATCTTACCCGTCGCCTTGCCGACGTTGCCCAGGATTGTATTGTTACAGAAGAAGACTGCGGCACCATACTTGGTGTTGAGGTGGAATCTCTAATGGAAGGCGGAGAAGTAATTCAGCGTCTTGAAGAACGTATTTTAGGGCGTGTTGCCGCTGAGGATATCCATGATCCGTTTACTGATGAAGTGATCGTAAGGACCGGAGAAGACCTGGACGAAGATGCTGTAAAGGCTGTTGAAAATGCGGGAATTACCAGTGTGAGAATACGGTCGGTTCTGACGTGCAAGAGCGTTAATGGCGTGTGCGCAAAGTGTTATGGCCGGGACCTATCCCACGGGGCAAAAGTTGAAATCGGTCAGGCAGTTGGCATTCTTGCGGCTCAGTCAATCGGTGAGCCCGGAACTCAGTTGACGATGCGTACATTTCACATTGGAGGAACGGCCAGACGCAGGGTTGAACAGGCAGATATCAGAGCCCGGGCCGAAGGGAAGATCAAATTTGTTAATCTTAACGTTGTGGAAAAAGATGGAAATGTATTCGTAGTTATGAACCGGCGGGGGGGTGAAATTGCCATCGTTAGCGATACCGGACGCGAAAGAGAAAAGTTTCCTGTTATTTACGGCGCTCACATTGAGGTAAAAGATGGTGATACCGTTAAAGTCGGAGACCTTCTGGCAACCTGGGACCCCTTTACAACACCCATTATTTCCGAAGCTGACGGGACCGTTAAATTCGGTGATGTCATATCCGGCAAGACCATGCAGGAGAAGGTTGATCCGGTTACCGGCAAATCCAGTCGTACCATCATCGAATCCAAAAGTGGAGAGGAACGTCCGAGGATTTCAATCAAAGACAAAGACGGAAAAACAGCCAGCCTGCCGGGACCATTGGGGATGGCGCGATATTTACTACCCATAGATGCTATTTTGCTGGTTGAAGAAGGAGACGGGGTTAAGGCAGGTGATGTGATTGCAAAGCTTCCTAGAGCAACAACCAAAACAAAAGACATTACCGGCGGTCTTCCGAGGGTAGCTGAACTTTTTGAGGTTCGAAAACCGAAAGAAACGGCACTGTTAAGTGAAATAGATGGATATGTTTCGATATCCAAGTCAACGAAAAAAGGCAAACAGAAGGTTACCATCACTCCTGTAGATGTTGGTGAAAAGAAGGAATATCTTATTTCACGCGGCAGACATATAAACGTTTATGAAGGGGATTATATCAGAGCGGGCGAGGCACTGATAAGCGGTTCGGCTATTCCTCAAGACATATTGAATATCAAGGGAGAAATTGCATTGGCACGCTATCTTGTTGACGAAGTCCAGGAGGTTTACCGCCTACAAGGCGTCCGGATAAATGACAAGCATATAGAGGTTATTGTTCGGCAAATGATGCGCCGCGTTAAAGTTCTTGATCCCGGTGATACCGATTTCATTATTGAAGATCAGGTTGATAGAAAACTTTTTGAAGAAGTCAACCGGGAAGTCGTTGAAAAAGGAAAGAAGCCCGCTGTTGCCGACCACCTGATACTTGGAATTACTAAGGCATCACTTTCCACGGAAAGCTTTATATCCGCCGCTTCATTCCAAGAGACGACCAAGGTCCTTACAAATGCCAGCATTGCCGGTAAGGAAGACTATCTTTATGGCCTTAAAGAGAACGTTATTATGGGAAGGATCATTCCTGCAGGAACCGGCCTTCAGGAATACAGAGATGTTCAGGTTGAAGCGGGTTAAAAGTTGTTTGGGAATAATGGATTATTTTTATATAAAAGACTTGACAATTCAGTGATAGATAACTAATAGTCAACATTTTGTCGACACATCCAAATTATGAATATAAAAGAATTTAGGGGAGAAAATGCCGACCATTAATCAGTTAGTAAGAAAGGGAAGGAAGCGAATAAAGAAAAAGACAAATACCCCGGCACTAAAGGGAGCTCCCCAGAAAAGAGGGGTCTGTACACGGGTTTATACTTCAACACCCAAGAAGCCCAATTCTGCTTTGCGGAAAGTTGCCAGAGTCAGACTGACTACCGGAATAGAAGTTACTGCATATATACCCGGCATAGGGCACAATCTTCAGGAACATTCTGTTGTTCTTGTTCGGGGTGGACGAATTAAGGACCTGCCGGGAGTAAGGTACCATATTGTCAGAGGAACTCTTGATACCCTTGGCGTAGAGGATCGAAAACAGGGCAGATCAAAATACGGCTCGAAAAAGCCCAGGTAAAAAATAGTACACGATACATAATGTAAGATTCACCGTGTTTGAATCTTGCGGCATGAAAATGAATAACAAATAGGAAAAATGGTGTAACAGAATGCCGAGAAGAAGAGAAGTCCCTGAGCGGATAATTATACCCGATCCCAAGTATAACAATAAGCTGGTTTCAAAGTTCATAAAGTCTATAATGCGGGATGGAAAAAAGAGTACTGCAGAGTCGATTTTTTATAATGCTTTAGATGTGATTGAAGAAAGGACAAAAGAATCAGCTATCAAGATTTTTGAACAGGCAATTGAAAATGTAAAGCCGACGATTGAGGTCAAGTCACGTCGTGTAGGAGGTTCAACCTATCAGGTTCCCACAGAAATTCGGCCTTCCCGGAAGACCGCTCTGGGAATTCGGTGGATTATTGGCTTTGCTCGAAAAAGGCCTGAAAAAGGAATGGTCGATAAACTGGCAGCTGAGCTGTTGGATGCCTCCAACAAAAGAGGGGCTGCTGTCAAAAAGAAGGAAGATACCCATAAGATGGCTGAGGCAAACAAAGCGTTTGCGCATTACCGCTGGTAAACTTTATTGTTAACTCGCTCTAAAGGGAGGACAAAAAGATGGGGAAGGAAAAGTTTGAGAGGACCAAGCCGCATGTAAATGTAGGTACGATAGGCCATATTGATCATGGCAAGACGACCTTGACGGCAGCGATAACCAAGCACATGGGGATGAAGGGCATGGCTCAGTTTGTTCCTTTTGACCAGATAGACAAAGCCCCGGAAGAGAAAGAGCGTGGTATCACCATAGCGACGGCGCATGTTGAGTATGAGACGGCAAATCGTCATTATGCTCATGTTGATTGTCCGGGTCATGCGGATTACATCAAGAACATGATTACTGGTGCGGCACAGATGGACGGGGCCATTTTGGTAGTGGGTGCGGATGACGGTCCCATGCCCCAGACCCGTGAGCACATATTGCTGGCGCGTCAGGTAGGGGTTCCTCAGATTGTGGTATTTTTAAACAAATGTGACATGGTGGACGATGATGAGCTTATAGAGCTTGTTGAGTTGGAGCTTCGGGAGTTGTTGGACAAGTATGAGTTTCCCGGAGATGACATTCCGATCATTCGTGGGAGTGCATTGAAGGCGTTGGAGAGTGATGATCCTGACAGTGAGGATGCAAAGTGTGTATTTGATTTACTGGAAGCGGTGGACACGTTTATTCCTGAGCCCAAGCGTGATGTAGACAAGCCGTTTTTGATGCCCATAGAGGATGTTTTCAGCATATCGGGTCGGGGTACGGTTGTGACGGGTCGTGTAGAGCGAGGCGTGATTCATGTAGGGGATAATATTGAGGTTGTGGGGATTCGTCCGACCATGAAGACGGTGTGTACGGGAGTAGAGATGTTTCGGAAGCTTTTGGATGAGGGTCGAGCCGGAGACAACATCGGGGTATTAATGCGGGGTACCAAGCGTGATGAGGTTGAGCGCGGTCAGGTGGTAGCGGTTCCCGGTTCGATTGAGCCTCACACGAAGTTCGAGGCCGAGGTATACATTTTGAGCAAAGAGGAAGGGGGTCGTCACACGCCGTTTTTCAGTGGATACCGGCCGCAGTTTTATTTTAGGACCACGGATGTTACCGGCAATTTGATATTGCCGGAAGGTGTAGAGATGGTAATGCCCGGTGACAATGTAACGATTACGGCAGAGCTTATAACGCCGATAGCCATGGAAAAAGAGTTGAGGTTTGCCATCAGGGAAGGCGGACGGACGGTCGGTGCAGGTGTCGTGAGCGAAATTATAGAGTAAAGAGAAAGATTAGCATAATGATAACGAATACTAAAATTAGGATCAGGCTCAAGGCATATGATCATAAGCTTCTGGATCAATCCGTAGCAGATATTGTGGATACGGCCAATAAAACAGGAGCAAAAGTCGTAGGGCCGATACCTCTTCCAACAAGAATCAACAAATATTGTGTTCTTCGATCTCCCCATGTAGACAAGAAGTCTCGAGAGCAGTTCGAAATAAGAACACATAAACGGCTTCTGGATATTCTGGAGCCGACTCAACAAACCGTTGATGCTTTGATGAAACTAGATCTTTCTCCGGGAGTAGATGTAGAGATAAAATTGTAGGATGAATTTAGTTTTCTTCGCTTAATCCGCTATATAAAAAGACAATAAGACTTTTCAAGCGTTATGGGATTACAGCAAAAAACATCGATAACAGCTGATGAATTTTATTTTTTATGAATTCATAAGCAAGGACAGAATAAAAATAATGTGTAGAGGACTTATCGGTAAAAAATTAGGAATGACAGCGTTGTTTACCACTGACGGTGAATACACACCGGTAACGGTGGTTCAAGTCGGTCCGTGTGTGGTTACCCAGATAAAAACGATGTCTTCTGATGGATATAATGCAATCCAATTGGGATTTGGTGAGAAGAAGAAGTCCCGTACAAATAAACCTATGCAGGGGCATCTTAAAAAAAGCGGGGCAGGGTATTTTGAATTTTTGCGTGAGGTTCCGGTGGATGATCCCGGTGAATTCAAACTTGGACAGACGGTAGGTCTGGATGTATTCACTATCGGAGAACGCATTGATGTTACCGGTACGACCAAAGGACGGGGGTTTTCTGGTGTGATCAAGCGGCACGGATTTCATGGCGGCAAGAAGACCCATGGGAGTCGCAGCCATAGAATTCCCGGGTCCATCGGTTGCAGTGCTTGGCCTGCAAAAGTTATCAGGGGCAAGAAAATGCCCGGTCAGTATGGGAACACCCGTAAAACAGTTCGAAATTTGGAAATTGTCGATATCAGGCCGGAACAAAACCTTATGTTAATAAAAGGCGCTGTTCCGGGTTCCGGGAGTGGTTTGGTTGAAATCAAAAAACCCAAATTCGCAAACTAGTGTCCATCCATAACTTAGGATTTTTGTTTGAACATAACGCAGAGATTGGGCAAAAAGACCATTTATGGATGGGCAAACATAGAATTATTGAGACGGTGTTATGGCGGTTGTAAACGTAATAAATAATAAAGCACAAAAGGTTTCACAGATTGATCTTGTGGATGCCATTTTCAATATACCTATTAAAGGGAGTATATTGCACGAAGTTGTGACCATGCAACTTGCAAGTAGACGTTCTGGTTCTGCATCAGTAAAACATCGAAGTGATGTCAGAGGTAGCGGCAGAAAACTTTTTAGACAGAAAGGAACCGGACGTGCCCGTAGAGGGGATATTAAGTCACCACTTTTGAGAGGCGGCGGTTCTACTTTTGGTCCTGACCCCCGATCCTATGCATACAAGGTCCCCAAGAAAGTCAGAAGATTGGCCCTTAAAATGGCTTTGAGCAGTAAATTGAAAGAAGAAAATCTTGTTGTGCTTGACAAGTTTGGACTTGATAAAATTAAGACCAGGGAATTTGTTAAGGTTATGAATGCATTGAACACGAAAAATGCATTAATTATAACCGAAAACAAAAATGAACACCTGGAACTTTCAGCCCGGAACGTTCCCAATATAAAAGTGTTGAGAGTCGAAGGGCTGAATGTATATGACATTCTTAAATATGAGAATGTGGTTCTGCTTGAGTCTTCGATAAAGAGCATAGAAGGGAGACTGCTCGGATGAATCCCTATGATATTATTAAGCGGCCCTTGATTACTGAAAAGACCAGTATTCAAAAAGAGGATTACAACCAGATATCCTTCGAGGTAGACCGCAAGGCGAACCGAGTCGAAATTAAACGGGCTATCGAAAGTATTTTTAAGGTAAATGTGGATACGGTAAGAACAATGCAGGTTAAGGGTAAGGCCAAACAAAGGGGCCGGATTGTGGGAAAGCGACGGAACTGGAAGAAAGCAGTCGTTAAATTGATGCCAGGCGAACGCATAGATTTTTTTGAAGGAGCATAAAAGGGGTATATGATGGGTGTAAAAAAAGTAAAACCCACTTCTCCCGGGAGGCGGTCTCAATCCTATTCAACATTTGATGAGATCACAAGCACTACCCCTGAAAAGAGTCTGCTAAGGGTTATTAAGAAAAAAGGCGGCCGTAATGTCCATGGTCGCATTACCTGCAGGCATCGTGGGGGGGGGAGTAAGCGGCATTACAGGATTATCGATTTTAAAAGAGACAAAACAGGAATTCCTGCAAAGGTTGCTACTATAGAATATGACCCGAATCGGTCTGCGAGAATTGCTCTTTTGAATTATGCGGATGGTGAAAAACGGTATATCCTGGCTCCAATTAATCTTAAGGTCGGCGATACCGTTATTTCAGGACCTGAAGCAGATATTAAGCCCGGCAATACTCTGCAGTTGAGAAATATCCCTCTGGGCACCCATATTCATAATATCGAACTCCATATCGGGAAAGGCGGCCAGATTGTCAGAAGCGCCGGAACATATGCTCAGTTGATGGCAAAAGAAGATAAGCATGCCCTGATAAAGCTCCCCTCCGGTGAAGTTCGAATGGTACTTTTAAATTGTAAAGCTACCATCGGTCAGCTCGGGAATGTGATTCATGAGAATATATCTTTGGGTAAAGCGGGGCGAAAGCGCTGGCTCGGCAGGCGTCCTAAGGTTAGAGGGGTTGCCATGAATCCGGTTGACCATCCAATGGGTGGCGGCGAAGGGAGATCTTCAGGCGGACGGCATCCATGCAGTCCGTGGGGAGTTCCTTCAAAAGGTTTCAAGACCCGAAGAAAAAGGAAAAGCACTCGATTAATCGTCAAAAAGCGTACAAAGAAATAGCAGGAGAAGTTATGCCACGGTCGTTGAAAAAAGGCCCTTTTGTTGACTCGAAACTTTTAAAGAAGGTGCAAACAGCCCAAGAGACTCGGAGCAACAGAGTTGTCAGAACTTGGTCTAGAAGGTCAACAATAGTGCCTGAAATGGTGGGTATTACACTGGCGGTTCATAATGGAAGAAAGTTCATTCCTGTATTTATATCGGAAGATATGGTGGGGCATAAACTGGGTGAATTTTCACCGACCCGGACTTATTATGGACACGCTTCGGATAAGAAATCAAGAATGAAACGGTAAGGCCGTCGAAAAAGGAAATGTCTGTAATGGAAGTTAAAGCTGTATCACGATATGTACGCATTTCTCCTCAGAAAGTTCGCCTGATGGTGGATGTTGTGAAGGGAAGGCGGGTAGAAGATGGTTTGAATATACTCAAATTTATGCCGCAGAAGGCGGCACATATCGTTGAAAAAATTATACGAAGCGCTGTAGCTAATGCGGATCAAAATATGGATATCGACGTAGATTCGCTGGTGATCCGAAACATTATCGCAGACCAGGGCCCCACGTTGAAACGTTTCAAAGCAAGGGCACGTGGCAGGGGAACACGCATATTAAAAAGGACTGCTCATATTACAGTTATTTTAGCTGAAGATTCGATTTAGAAGGGGGGAAAGCTTGGGCCAGAAAGTAAATCCTATTGGATTGAGATTGGGCATTGTTAAGACCTGGGAATCTCGGTGGTATGCAGGAAAGAATTACGCCGATTATATCCTGGAAGATTATAATATCAGAAAGTTTATAAAGAAAAGACTTTACCATGCGGGAATTTCCAAGGTTGAAATCGAAAGGTCTTCCAAGCGTGTCAGGCTGCGCATTTTTACATCCAGGCCTGGGATTGTCATCGGTAAAAAGGGAGCTGAAATCGCGTTGTTCAAGAAAGAGCTCGAAAAGATCGTATCTCATGAAGTTATTATCGATATTCAGGAGGTAAGAAAACCCGAGATTGATGCCCAGCTTGTTGCCGAGAATATTGCGCTTCAGATTATACGAAGGGTTGCATTTCGGCGTGCAATGAAGCGCGGCATTTCTTCAGCCATGCGTTTTGGCGCCAAAGGGATAAAAGTTATCTGTTCCGGTCGTCTGGGCGGCGCCGAGATGGCCAGAACCGAACAATATAGAGAGGGTCGCATCCCTCTGCATACCTTAAGAGCTGATATAGATTACGGTTTTACCGATGCTCGTACGACATATGGAATTATCGGTGTTAAGGTATTTATTTTTAAAGGCGAGATTCTGAAGAAAAATTCGGAAAAGATCGGCAATTGAGTTTTTTTTGTGCGTAAAAGACTTTTTACGAGTTTGTCTAAATTGATACGAGTAATATAACGGCCCGTGAGAATCAAACTTTTTTCAAAGGTCTCATGGAGCAACGGAGAAATCGGACATGCTTAGTCCCAAGAAGGTAAAATTCCGAAAACAGCAAAAAGGCAGAACAAAGGGAGCTTCTTACAGAGGCTGTAACCTTGATTTCGGTGAATTTGGATTGCAGGCAATAGAGTGCGGCAGAATCAACTCAAAGCAGATTGAAGCCGCCCGTATCGCAATGACTCGGCATGTTAAAAGAGGCGGCAAAATGTGGATAAAAATATTTCCTGACAAACCGTTTACCAAAAAACCTGCTGAAGTCAGGATGGGGAAAGGAAAAGGGGCTCCTGAGGGATGGGTTGCGGTGGTTCGTCCCGGAAGAGTCCTTTATGAGATGGAGGGTGTTCCCCGGCATATGGCAAAGGAAGCCCTCAGGCTTGCTTCACATAAGCTTTCTGTAAAAACCAGATTTATAGAAAGGGGTAATTTGTAATGAAACCGAGCGAGATCAGAGAGTTGAGTCTGGAAGAAAAGTTGCGGAAAACAGACGATCTCAAAGAGGAGCTGTTTAATCTTCGCTTCCAGCATGAAATCGGTCAGCTTGAGAATCCCCAGAAGATGAAGCAGATCAAACGAGAAATCGCCAGGGTGAAAACCATAATAAAAGAATCCGAATTAAACCAAAAAACAGGCCAAGAATAGTTGTTGTTATGAAAAAGCGATTTTTAAGAAGACAGATGGTGGGGACAGTTGTCAGCGACAAGATGGACAAAACGGTAATTGTCCTGGTTGAGAGGCTGGTTAAACATAAACTTTACCAAAAGTATGTCAGGAGACGATCAAAATTTGCCGCCCACGATGAAAACAATGACTCACGGGTTGGAGATAAAGTTTTAATTGTTCAGTCCAGACCCCTTAGCAAGATTAAAAGATGGCGTGTGAGTAAAATAGTCGAAAAAGCTGTTTGATTATTATATGATATGGCGAATCCGGTTTTTTACGAATTATATAAGGAAAGTTAAGAAGATGATTCAGGCGGAAACGAGATTGAGCGTGGCAGACAATTCAGGAGCCAAGATATTATATTGTATCAAAGTTCTTGGAGGTTCCCGCAGACGATATGCGAGGGTCGGTGACATAATTGTTGTATCTGTTAAAGAAGCCATTCCTAATACCAAGGTCAAAAAAGGAGATGTGTTAAAAGCCGTTGTCGTTCGCACCAAGAAGGAAATCAGGAGACTGGACGGATCATATATAAGATTTGATGATAATTCTGCTGTCTTAATTTCACAAACCAAGGAACCTATAGGCACCCGCATATTTGGTCCGGTGGCAAGGGAACTGCGAGCCAAAAGGTTTATGAAAATAATTTCGCTGGCCCCCGAGGTGTTATAGTTTCCGTTTAACGGCGTGTGCGGCGGGTGAACCGTGAACAGAAAGCAGTGAACCGCTAACGGCGGTGAATGAACAGCGGAAAATGAGCAATGACTTCAATGAGCAAAACTTTTATAAGTTTTAAAATATTACCGACCTATGGAGAAGTGATTCATGGCTCAAAATAAATGGCATATAAAAAAAGACGACAAAGTAAAAGTTCTTGTGGGCAAAGACAAAGGAAAGATCGGCAAAGTGCTGAGTATAAAAAGGAAAAGCAACCGGCTCCTTATCGAAAATATTAACATTGTTAAACGACATACCCGGCCCAGCGCCACTCAAAGACAGGGCGGGATTGTTGAGAGTGAAGCTCCTATCCAATGGTCCAACGTCATGTTGATGTGTAGCAAATGCGTAACCCCTGTACGGATAAAGATGAAACGGCTTGAAGATGGAAAAAAAGTGCGTGTTTGCAGGAAATGCAATGAAATTATAGATTCTTAGGTCTAAAGGGGAAGTGAATGTCACAATTAAAAAATTATTATCAGAAAGAGGTTGTCCCCAGGTTGATCGAGACCTTTAAGTATAAAAACATAATGGAGGTCCC
>JASFHC010000010.1:0-20878 GCA_050123435.1 Desulfobacterales bacterium | reverse complement strand
ATGTCCTAGTGCAACACTTCCACCGTTTACGTTGACCTTTGTATGATCCAGATCCAGTTCCCGTAGTACTGCTACAGTAGACCCACTGAACGCCTCATTAATTTCAAAAAGGTCCACGTCATCTATAGAAATCCCTTCTTTTTTTAAACACTTTGGGATAGCCCAGATGGGCGCTGTCAGAAGGTCTTTCAAGTCTACACCGTATGCTGCCTGGGCGCCGATGGTTGCCATGATCTCACACCCCATTTTTTTGGCTCTGTCTTTGGACATTACGACTACCGCTGCAGCACCGTCACTAACGATGGATGAATTGCCGACGGTCCCTTTTCCGTCCTTTTGAAATACGGGCCTCATCTTTGAAAGTGTTGCCAAAGGAGTCTCGCGGGGACATTCATCCTGGTCAAAGACCACGGGGTCGCCTTTTGGCTGTGGGACTTTAACCGGAACAATTTCATCGTTGAACCTGCCGGATTTTATGGCTTCAAGGGCCCGGCCATAGGATTCGGCGGCATAATGGTCCTGGTCTTGGCGGCTGATATTATATTTTTCCGAACTCAGCTCATTGGTAATGCCCATATGAAAGTCGTTAACAATATCCCAGATCCCGTCATGTATCATGTGATCTTGGATACTGCCCGGACCCATGCGGTATCCAAACCGAGCCTTTTCAAGATAATAGGGCGCCATGCTCATACTTTCCATACCGCCTGCTACAATAATATCCGCATCATCCACTTGAATGGCCTGGGCAGCCAGCATCACCGACTTTAAAGAAGAACCACAAACTTTATTGACAGTGAGACATTCAACCTCCCAGGGCATTCCCGCCTTGACGGCTGCCTGTCTGGCCGGATTTTGACCATAACCGCAGGGGAGCACCATCCCCATAATTACTTCATTCACGTCATTCTTGCTTATGTGTGCCCGTTCAACCGCCGATTCAATCACAACGGCTCCCAGTTGGGTCGCGCCGATGGTTCCCAGCGAACCGTTGAAGTTCCCAACGGGTGTTCGCACCGCACTGACGATCACTGCTTCTTTCATTTTATCTGTTCTCCTTCATTATCTTAGTACATGTATTCTTAAATACGGTCACGTATTTATATTTTGGTTTATTCATTCTATTTATGCAAAAGTTTAAAGTGCCTAAAGTTAAGGTATTCTATCCATTTTAATTATAATTGATCGCGCTGAAAGCGCGTTCCTCAACTTTAGCTCACTTTAGGCACTTCAAACTTCAAACTTTTGGACTTCACCTTATGCGGGATAGTGACCATATAAAAATACGTCATCGTATTTATGAATTAGAGCACTTAGTTTAAAAAGGAACCATAATCCTAATGAGCGTTAATATATTTGCATTAGTCATCGTTTTGGGCGTACTGATATTTTTTCATGAGTTGGGACATTTTTTGGTCGCCAGGTTATTCGGTGTGGGGGTTGAAAAATTTTCACTGGGTTTTGGTCCCAGATTAATCGGTAAAAAAATCGGCATTACCGATTATATCATTTCCGCCGTCCCCTTAGGCGGATATGTTAAAATGGTTGGCGAGCAACCCGACGCCGAGTTAGATCCCGCCGACATTCCGATCTCATTTACCCACAAGAATGTCTGGAAAAGGATACTCATCGTTGCGGCCGGTCCTTTTTTTAATTTTCTCTTGGCGGTAATAATATTCTTTGGTATTTTCCAAATTTCCGGCATGTTTATATTAAAACCTTCCGTAGGAGAGGTGCAGGAGGGTACGCCTGCATACCGGGCAGGTCTGAAAGAAAATGACTTGATCACATCCATAAACGGCGTCGATTTATCAACCTGGGAGGAAATGGCAGAGATTATTACGTCAAGCAGAGGTAATCCGCTTTCGGTGTCTGTGCGTCGAGGAGATTCTACCCTGGTTATAACGATTACGCCGGAATCGAAAACATTTCAAAATATATTTAACGAGGATGTAGAACGGTATGTCATCGGAATTTCCGCTTCAGGTGACGGGTTTTCAAGAAATTTGAATGTGTTACAGTCCCTCGGGGAGAGCATTATACAGACCTACCATATAACCGTCCTGACCCTAAAGGGAATCATAAAGATTTTACAGGG
The DNA here is from genome assembly GCA_050123435.1 of Desulfobacterales bacterium. Lineage (GTDB taxonomy): Bacteria > Desulfobacterota > Desulfobacteria > Desulfobacterales > UBA11574 > S5133MH16. The sequence continues at coordinate 18,780 of JASFHC010000010.1, read as the reverse complement.
CGCTATTTCCCCAAAAACACTGAGCGGACCGATTATGATCGCCCAGATGGCTGGGGAGCAGGCCAGGGAAGGGGCGACCAATTTGATCTTTTTCATTGCACTGATCAGTGTAAACCTTGCCATTCTCAATTTCCTTCCCATCCCGGTTCTGGACGGCGGACATCTGCTTTTCTTCTTTATTGAGGCGGCCACGGGAAGTCCGGTAAGTATAAGGGTGCGCGAAATTTCCCAGCAAGCGGGTATATTTTTGTTGATACTGCTGATGATCTATGTATTCTATAACGATATTGCGCGGGTCTTTTTCAGTGAATCTTGACGGCTTCGTAAAAAAGCCAATTTCTGCGTTGCGCTTCATATCGTGTTTACTGCGGCGTACATAATACGCCTTATTACACGAAATTCGCAACGTCCTGGATTTGAACTTTTTACTTTGCCGCCCCAATTTTGACTTTTTTCGAGTTTATCAATCTAAAATTCTGTAATTGGTAGTAAGTTGACGATGCCATATCGACTTGAAATTGCCCTAAAATCCGAGCTGTTTGATGCTGAAGGGAACGGGATACGACGGAAGGCAAAGAATTATTTCGGAATCGAACTCGTCAGCGTTCGCTGCGTTTATGTTGTCACCATTGACGCCGACCTTTCCAAGGATCAGCTGAAAACCATCCAAACAGAAATCTTTACCAATCCTGTGACACAGGTCTCCTCCTTTGATCCCCTTGATATAGAATTTGACTGGACCATATGGGTCGGCTACAGACCGGGCGTCAGAGACAATCCCGGAAGCACCGCTCTTGAGGCGGTGGAAGATATTCTGGGAATAACCATGGGTTCCGGTCAAGCCATCTACACTTCAAAGCGGTATTGCCTGAAAGGTAAAGGCCTGACCGAAGAAGATATGGACAAAATCGCCGCCGAACTTCTTGCCAATGACATCATCCAACATTGGAAAGTTTTTTCGGTCGACAAATGGAATCTTGTCGAAGGAACCGGTATTATCATCCCCAGAGTCATACTTGACCATACACCCACGGTGTCAACAATATCGGTGGACAGCGATTCGACCTTAAAAAAGATTAGTGACGAACGAGGCCTGGCATTGAACTCTGGGGATATACCGTTCATAAGGTCCTATTTCCTGGATGCCGAGGTGCAAGCCTCACGAGCTGCCGTGGGCCTTTCGGATCCCACGGATATTGAACTTGAATATATTTCCCAGGCCAGAAGCGATCATTGTAACCATAATACATTTCGAGGGCGGTTCCGTTATCTGGATCTTGAAACCGGTGAGACCGAGGTTGTGGACAATCTATTTAAAACCTGCATCGAGACGCCGACGCTGACCCTGAAGAAGAAACATCCGTGGGTTGTATCGGTGTTGTGGGATAATGCCGGCGTGGGACGATTTGACAGTAGCCATTATTACGTCATTACCGGAGAAACCCACAATTCTCCGTCCAATATGGAAGCATACGGCGGCGCGATTACCGGTATTGTCGGGGTGTACCGTGATCCCCTGGGAACCGGCAAAGGGTCGAAGCTGGTCATGGGCAGTTACGGCTATTGTGTCGGACCCAGGAATTATAACGGGCCCCTTAAGCCGCGACTCCATCCCAGACGCCTTCTGGATGGTGTTATCGAAGGGGTAAGAGACGGCGGTAACAAGAGCGGAATTCCCACGACTTTCGGCCAGGTGCTTTTTCATCCCGGATATATGGGGAAATGCCTTGTTTTTGTAACGGCAGTGGGAATCATGCCGGCTTTTATCGGGGAAGAACCGTCGGAAACAAAGAAAACATCTCCCGGAGAACTGGTCATCATGTGCGGCGGTCGGGTCGGTAAGGATGGAATTCACGGGGTTACCGCTTCGTCAGAAACTTTTTCCGAACATACCCCTGCCGGTCATGTTCAAATCGGTGATCCTTATACTCAAAAAAAAATGCACGATTTTTTATTAGAGGCCAGGGACCAGGGCCTGATAAGATTTATTACGGATAACGGAGGGGGCGGGCTTTCATCATCGGTAGGAGAGTCGGCCCGGTTTAGCAATGGATGCGAGGTCCAGCTTGAAAAAGTTCCTTTAAAATATCAGGGCCTTGATCAGTGGGAAATATGGGTTTCCGAATCCCAGGAACGAATGACCGTGGCGGTTGATCCGGCGCATCTTGAACGTTTCATGGAGCTATCCGGACTGCATGCCGTAGAGAGTACAGTCATCGGCCGTTATACCAATACGGGAAAACTTCACATCACCTATAACGGCCGGACTTGTGCTTACATAGATATGGATCTTTTAACGTCGGGCTTCCCCCAATGGGAATTTGATGCCCAATGGCAGTCACCGGAAAGACGGGGTTTGTTTGAACCGGTTCTAAAAGAACCCAGCGACTATGATGTATTACTAAAGAACTTGCTTGCACGCCCAAATATTTGTTCCAGGGAATGGATAAGCAGACAGTATGATCATGAAGTACAGGGTACTAGTGTGATTAAGCCGCTCGTGGGTGCGAATCGTGATGTGAATAGTGACGCGGTGGTCATAAGGCCGGTACTGGATTCCAAGAAGGGTCTTGTATTTTCCCAGGCGCTGCTGCCGGCCTATTCGGCCATCGATGCCTATCACATGACAACCTGTACAATCGATGAGGCGGTGCGCAGACTCGTTGCTGTGGGCGCAAATATTGATCACATCGGCGGCGTGGATAATTTCTGCTGGCCCAGTATCCAATTTCACCCTCAGGATAACCCGGACGGCAAATTCAAGGCCGCACAGCTTGTGCGATCATGCCGGGCATTACGCGATATCTGTCTGTCCTATGAAATACCGCTGCTATCCGGCAAGGACAGCATGTACGTTGACGGCCACCTCACCGGACGATACGGTGAAACCCATAAAGTTTCAGCGCCGGAGACCCTTCAGTTTTCCGCAACGTCCGTTATCGACGATATCGCAAAATGTGTCACCATGGACAGTAAAATGCCCGGAGACCTAATTTACATACTGGGGAACACGCGAAACGAACTCGGAGGATCCGAATATTACGAGCATATGGGGTATGTAGGGCGGAATGTGCCCCATGTTTTTCCGGAAACGTTCGCTGATCTCTACAGAGCTTTGGGCCGTTCCGTTTATGAAGAACGGGTCGCTTCTGTTCACGGTATATATCGTGGCGGTCTGGGAGTACACCTTGCCATGGTGGCTATGGGCGGGAATCTCGGGATGACGGTTGATCTTGGTCTTGTTCCATCGGACTCCGTTGATCGCAATGATGTTATTTTGTTTTCGGAATCCGCCGGCCGGTTCATCATAACCATCGATCCTGAAAATCGAAAGATTTTCGAAGAAATTTTTAAAGGACTCCCCTACGTCTGTATCGGAACCGTAACCCATGAACTCGATTTCATCGTAACAGGGATTGACAATAGGCCAATTATTAAAATTCCTGTGCAGGAACTCAAAGACGCCTGGAAAAAGCCTTTCGGAGAATTGATTTAGCTGGGTATTGGATATTAGTTCCTAATATCTGAAGTTTGTATTTCTTGTGACAAAGAAATGTTTAACCAATTAAGTGTAAAGTGTCTAAAGTGATCTAAAGTGCCTAAAATTAAGGAATACTGCCAATTTGTATAAAAGCTGGAGCGAAGCGACTCCTTAACTTTAGTCACTTCAAACTTTAGTTCACTTTAGTCACTTTTTCGGCTTGGCTGAGTATTGGAGAGATTAAATACAGGTCTATTGACCTACTCTAAATTCAGATTCAACATGTCAGGAGCTCTGAAATGAATAACGTAAGGGCCCTTGTCCTTACCGGATACGGCTTGAACTGCGACAATGAGACAGCTTTTGCCCTAACCCTTGCCGGCATCCACGCCCAGAGGGTTCATATAAACGCTCTTATCCAGGGATCGGTAAATTTAGCTGATTTTCAAATTCTGGTGTTCGGAGGAGGATTCAGCTGGGGAGACGATCACGGTGCAGGGGTGATCCAGGCGGTTCGAATGAAGACAAATCTGGGGGACAAGATTTTAGAGTTTATCGAAGCCGGAAACCTGGTCATCGGCATATGTAATGGATTCCAGACACTTGTCAATCTTGGCCTTTTGCCCGGTTTCGATCATGACTACACCCGGCGATCGGTTGCGCTTACTTTTAATGACTGTGGGAATTTCAGAGACGACTGGGTGACATTAAAGGTTGTTCCGGAATCTCCCTGTATATTTACCCGTGGAATAGACCGTTTGGAACTTCCCGTAAGGCATGGGGAGGGAAAATTTTATGCCGACGAATTCACCACACGCCGTTTGATCGAAGAAAATCAGGTGGTCGTCCGATACGCCAAGCCCAGCGGCAGCCCCGCAGATCTGAAATTTCCTTTCAATCCAAACGGTTCCATATATGATATTGCCGGGATATGTGATCCCAGCGGCCGGATTTTCGGTCTGATGCCTCATCCCGAAGCTTTTAATCATTGGACCAACCATCCCGACTGGACCCGCATCAAGGAAACGATCAAACGCGGGTACGGCCGGCGGCAAAAAGGCCCCGGCCGCGGCATACGCATTTTTCAAAATGCGGCTGAATATATCCGTAACACCTTATAAAATCGCTTTAAGATGTTATGCATTGCGCCTGAGGGGAGGTTTTGAAACCACTTCTAATGTAAGCCTTTGGATCTCCACACCATCAGGAAGCTATAAATTTATTTTAGACTACTATAAAAGTATTTAATAGTTCCCCGGCAAGCCGATTCGCCTCAAACCCTAAGTTTTTAATTCAAAAAATCCTTGAATAGTATCCTTATTATTAATTGTATCAATATGATATAACTGATAATAACATTTTATTAGCCTTTTAATAAAAACCCGTCTCCGTATCAATCCCATTGGCATGAAATTTGTATAATTATTAGGATCGGTATCTTAAAACTGGCAATCAAGCGGAATAAATTTTTGGGAATGACGCTATCGATATGCAAAATATCAAGAAAAATTCGGGATTTACACTCATCGAACTGATGGTGGTAATTGTTGTAATTGGTATATGCGTTGCCATAGGCGTGCCCAATTTTGTGGGCTGGCTGCCAAAATATCGTTTGAAAAGTGCGGCCCGTGATCTTTATTCAAACCTGCAACTTGCAAAGCTGTCCGCAATAAAAAACAACGCGGATTGGGCAATTGTTTTTAATAAAGCACCGGATCAATATCAGGTGTGTTCCGGTCAGGGGCCTGATAATAGTTGGGGCGGTGGAGATAATATCGTCATAAAAACCGTCGTTCTAAACAATTATGGGAGCGGTGTGTCTTACGGTCATGGGAATGCCGGTTCAGCCATAGGAAGTACATTCGGAGACGAAATTACGTTTACCAATAACGTGGCGGTGATGAACTCAAGAGGAACCGGTAACGCAGGCTATGTTTATTTGGAAAATTCGAGCACTGCCACCAGTTATGGTGTCGGCAAACGGACCAACGGCCTTATCATTTTACGACGATGGAACGGTGCCAACTGGGAATATTAAGGAACGATTTCATGAAAGTGAAAAAAAAAGAAAGGGTAAACACGCGAGGGTTTACCATGGTCGAGCTTTTGGTGGGCATGGCCGTTTCTTTGCTTGCCATTGGAGCAATCTATTCGACTTTTTTGAACCAGCATAAATCGTATCTAATACAGGAAGAGTTCGCCGCCATGCAGCAGAATATCAGGAATGCAATGTTTCATTTGCAAAGAGAGATTCGAATGGCAGGTTGCGATCCCACCGGAAATGCCGGTGCCGGAATTACTTCGGCAGGCGCAAGCTCCATCAGTTTCACGGAAGATGTCAGAGGAGATTCAGCCGGCAGTGATCCGGATGGGGCTCTGGATGACGCCAATGAAAATATAACCTATTCTTTGAGCGGCAACAATTTGGTAAGAAATACCGGCGGCGGAAATCAGACCATATCCGAAAACATCGATGCTCTCAATTTTGTTTATTTGGATGCGGACGGCAATACAACCGCAACGCTTTCCGAAATCAGATCGGTGGAGATAACCATTGTGGCACGGACCAGCAGAGATTTGTCAGCTTCTAAAAACAATGTTATTTACTATAACCAGCGAGGGACCCAAATTTTAGGTGCACAAAATGATAATTTTAACCGAAAACGGTTAACAGTGCTTATCAACTGCCGAAATTTAGGCTTAAATTAAACGGATATGATGATGACATGAGACAGGGTAACAAATACATAAAAAAGACTGGCATCAAAAAGTCACAAAAAGACCAGGGATTCACACTTATAGAAGTATTGATTGCCATTTCTATTTTCGCCGTTGGTCTGCTTGCTGTTGCCACCATGCAGACCTCGGCCATTAAAGTGAATTCCACGGCCGATCAAATTACAACACGGATGACCTGGGCTCAGGACAAGATCGAGGAGCTCATCGCGATGCCATACTCTGATCCCTGGCTTCAGGACCTCGGAGATCCTCCTTCAGGTATGGACTCGGCCGGCAATGTGCATCAAGAGACTTCTGATGGGTATATCATATCCTGGACTGTAACCGATAATAACCCGATTCCCAATACAAAATTGATTGTCGTATCAGTTACCGGGCGTGGGAAAACAAGCCAATTGACCTCTATGAAATCTGATTGGTAACAGTTTTTTAACCGGATAAACGAATAGATTTATTAATGCGATATATAAAAGAAAAACAATATCTGAATAAAGAAGACGGATCCGTTACTGTTCTTGCTTTACTCCTACTGGCGCTGCTGACCCTTTTGGGGATTGCCGTTATAACAACTTCAAGTATCGAGGTTCAGATCTCCGGAAATGATGATCGTCATAAAAAGGCGCTGTATGAAGCTGACGGCGGAACAGAGGTGGGATTCGAGATGCTGGAGGAAAATATTGCCTGCCCGAACGGTTTTAACTTTACCGGATCTATGGATATAGGCGATGTTACAGTGTTTACCAAGGCTTTCTGGCTCATAGAGAATGAGCCCACAAGCGATTATCCCTCAGATACAGTTCGGGATATCAGAATAAACAGAACCGCAGGTTCCCGTACCAATTTGAGCATCTACGGCTCAACCCAGTTGTCGACCGGCAACGCCATACAGATGGTCGCCGGATATGAAGGCAAGGGAAAAGGCGTGGGTAGCGGAGGAGCCTATCTCATGTATAATGTCTATTCAGAACATATGGGAAGAGACAACAGTCAAGCAATGATTATGAGCCAATGGAGACATATGATCGGTCAGGAAGGAGCTTGTAATTATTAGTTATGAGGAGGTCAACTCGATGACACTCTCCAGGAAAAATACGTCAGCAATATTTTTAATATTTGTTCTGATTACATTTGTCGGATTAACCCCGCCGTATGTATTCGGCGCCGACTATTGCGGCAACGATGTGGCAGTGCCGCCGTTCCTGTCCAGCGGTGTGGACCCGAATCTGCTGCTGTTGATCGACAACTCGGGAAGCATGATTGATCTGGCTTATGTTGAAACCGATAGCCAGTGTTTTGACGACACATATAACAATACTACCACCTATGCCGGCTATTTCGAACGCAATGTTGTGTATGCCTATAATTTTTCAGGAGAATATTTCGAAGTGTATTCCCCGGCTTCTCACTGGACCGGAAAGGACTCCAGCGGCGGGTGGTACTACAACGGTTACGTCTGGATGCTTCTCGATTCAACGCCCACCCCAACTGCATTTGTGGCATCTGGAAATTTCTTTAACTGGGCAATGGCCTCAAAATTCGATATTGAAAAGGAAATTCTCACCGGAGGCAAATATGACAGCTCCAACAGCAGGCTTGTCATGGAATCCAGAGGCTGTCTCGATCGGCGCTATATTAAGAAAGTACAGGTCACCGATCATCTGAATGGAGGCACCAAGTATTTGACCCTGGCCATACGGCCCCCAAATGAAGAAGAATTTGATCCATGGGAAAATGGAACCGCCTATGCAGCAGGAGATATCATAAACGACTTTGGGGAACTCTATATAGCAACCTCTTCCGGCACTTCTAACGGAACCAGTGTTGACGATGATACCGGTGTATCCTGGTCCGCTTACACGCTCACTCGATGGACCAACGGCGCTACGTATCCTGCCGGCAGTATTGTTTCGGATCCAAGCAAATCAAATACAATCGATGAAGGCCGGCTGTATATCACCGCCACAGGCGGCACGGCCAGCGGGACCGGCGTTGACGATGATACCGGGGTTACGGACTGGGTTCCGTACAATCTGACTCATATTGAAATATTTCCGGCCACGACCAACGGGTTCGATCACAGCGCCTGCCAGGATGCCGTTGACGAACTGGCAAAGGACAGTCCCAACCAGGGCCAGCTCAAGCAGTATATCGACGACTGCATGGGGTATTCGGAGGGCGGAGGAAGTAGTCACGAGGCCAACTCCCATGCAGCCTTTAACCATGGCATTCACAACTGCTGGTATAAGGCAAAACACGGTGACTGGCCACCAGGCGTAGGAGTCGTTACTTCTACTAAGAATGCTTGCGAGGATGTATATTCAGGAGTAGAACCGTGGAACATTACCCCCAGCGATCGGGGGTATATCTGCTCTGGGTTGTATAACGGTGATGCTTCAAATCCGATCGGTTATGTTGGACGCTGCTGGAAGCCGTCCGGAGGCGCAGTATTAACCTGCACGAAATATAAAAAAGACGGAAGCTGTCAAAAATGGGAATGGATCGGCGGTACAGCAGACTGGGATGCCGCCGGATATGCAGATGTTGATACGTGTATCGAAGAGGCCATGAGAGATTACTGTGGTAATATGGAAATTCCGGAAGTCATTGACCCCAGTGATCAGGCCAGTGCAACCGGTGAATTCTGGAACATTCCGGCGGTGCTTGTCGATTCTGGTGTGGTTGCCCAGCTGGGTGAGCCGCTTGCAGTGCTAAACGGTTATATTTCAAAGTCTTCTGCTCCAACCGGCCTCCTACAGGAATTTGACGACGACATCCGGATGGGCGCTATGGTGTTTAACGCCGAAGGTTCCAAGAGCGAGTGCAGTCAACCTGATCCATTCATACTTTATGACTGCACCGATGCATCCAACCGGGACGGAGGCAAGATTATCTCTGACATCGATAAGTCGAGTTCCCATACAATAGATTTGGTCGATGCCATAAACGACATCAAGGCCACATCCTGGACCCCTCTTGCCGAGTCCTTTTATAATGCGATGGGGTACTACAGCCAGGACAGTTCTCTCCGTCTGGACAGCAATGATTTTCATATTGGCTCAGGCTACGACCCCATCACAGCCTACTGCCAGAAAAATAATATCTTGATTATCACTGAGGGGGCTTCCACCGCGGACTTGAACAGCACAGTTAGCACCTTTGTAGCCACCAGTGGCCAGAATGATACTGACAGCCAGGACAGTGTGGATTGTGGCGATCTCTCCGGGAGCACCTATCTGGATGACTTGACGTATTACGCCAAGAACAGCGCCAGTCTTTACCCGACACAGCTGAACGGCGAGGATAAACAAAATATTGACACCCATATCGTGGTTGCGGGAACCTTGAGAGACACAGGAAACAATGAATGCAGTCCCGACGAGCTTTTAGATGACGCCGCCACACACGGAGGCACTTCTCTGTATAGTGCATCAGATCTTACCCAGCTGGAAAATGCGCTTAGAGAAGCGTTTGAGGCAATTCGTGCGGGAGCTGCGGCCGGTTCCGCTGCTTCAGTGATCTCTGCTTCTCGAAGGGGTGAAGGCGCCATCTATCAGGCGATTTTCTGGCCCAAAGTGGACCTGTCCGGTGGTAATTCTATTAATTGGATTGGGGAGGTTCATTCATTGTTTGTTGATGAATATGGACAGTTTTATGAAGACACCAACGGCGACAGGATCATGGATGCCAGCGATCAGCGAGTCGTTATTTATTTTGACGAATCAGCCGGTCTGACCAAAGCCTGCAACGGTGAGTTAAATACGGACGGCACCTGCAACGGGACATCCAAAGGACTGGAAAACGTTCATTACCTATGGTCTGCATCAAAATGGCTTGCGGACATCTCTGATACGGACATCCTTGTCAACAGAGCCGGTCACATCTCTAATGTAAAACAGCGCTATATCTTCACCTGGGATGACGTAGACAATGACGGGATCGTCGACAGCAATGAAATCCTCGATTTTGACACCAACAATGACTGGGCGGCGCTGACGGTTGATGCCACACGCGGCCCCGTGCCCCTTGATTTTGGTTTACAGACCAATGTCGAGGTAAACGAGATCGTCAAATGGGTGCGAGGCTTGGATCAGGCAGGCCAGCGCAGCCGCGAAATGCCGTATGATTTTGATCTGGACGGCACGCCGACCGACGTCACATGGCGACTGGGTGATGTTGTTCACTCTACGCCGATTTCTGTGTCAAGGCCGAGTGAAGGCTTTCATTTTTTGTACCGGGATACTTCTTACGCACAGTTCGTAGAAACCTATAAGAACCGCCGAAATGTAATTTACTTTGGCGCAAACGACGGAATGATCCATGCCATAAACGGTGGGTTTTATAATGAAACTCAAAAGAAATTCTGCCTTACCGCCGATTGCCAGTCAGAATCTTCGGCTCCTGAACTGGGTGCTGAGTTGTGGGCTTATGTCCCCTATAATCTCTTGCCGCATTTAAAATGTTTGACAGATCCCGCATATGAGCACAAATATTTTGTTGATCTGCACCCCAGGATCTTTGACGTACGGATTTTTGATCCCACTGACGGTATTCACACAGGAGGCTGGGGAACAATTATGGTTCAGGGGATGCGGTTTGGCGGAGCCAAGGTCCTTGCAGGCACATTGGACCTTGATGAGGATAGTTCTCCTGATTACCCGGCCGACATCCGAGAATTCACATCCGCTTACGTGATTCTTGACATTACTGATCCTGAAAACCCACCCACATTGTTGGGTGAAATGACGCTTACAACAAGTGGGGCTGAAGTGGATCTTGGATATACAACATCTACGCCTACGATAGTAACTATGAAAAACGGTGCTGACGTTGGTGACACAAGCTGGTATCTGATACTGGGCAACGGGCCGACCAATGTGGATGGTACGAGCAGCCAGAACGCCAAAATTGCAGTCCTGCCCTTAAGCTGGCTGGCAGGAACACCTACCGCTCTCCGAATTCCCGACTCAACGCCGACATTGGGCAATGAAGGCGGCACTTTTACGCTTACCGCCAACAGCTTTGTATCGGATATGATATCCGTGGATTATGAGCTCGAAAGTAACTACAAGACGGATGTGGTATATTTCGGGACGGTGTCAGGTGACTGGAGTGGTGGAGGAGGATGGGGCGGAGGCATGTACAGGCTGGTCACCCGAGAGCTGGATAGTTTCACCGGCGATCAACTTGTAACCCAGCCCAGCGACTGGGCCACGCTTATAAGCCCCCTTAATAACCCTCTTTACCTGATGGATGTAGGCAGACCTGTCACGGCCGCTGCATCTGTGGGAACCGATGGTGTTAATTACTGGGTCTATTTTGGGTCCGGACGATTTTTTGACTCGGACGATAAAACAGATTCGAGCAGCAACGCTCAGGAAACTTATTACGGTATTAAGGAGCCGAGAGACGGTAACGAATTTACCTGGGAAACTGTGGAAAAAACCGGAACCTGGAATGATGTTCCCGGAGCCCAGGGATTGCTTCAGACTGACAATATTCTGGTTCATGAGGCGACCACCGGCACTAGTGCCGTTCTTTCATGTATAGACGGAACGACCAACTGCCTTCCAACCGGAATTACTGAGTTCTCGGGACTGGAAAACTATATTGTCGGTACAGGCCATTATAACTCGAGTCATTCGTCGGAAGAAAGGGCTACATATACTACCGGTACGGACGGATGGTACAAGGAATTCCACGAATCCAGAGAACGGAATCTTGGCCAAAGTTCCCTTTTAGGAGGACTGCTTACATTTACAACCTATAAGCCCTATGATGATGTCTGCCTGGCCGAAGGGCTTTCCTATCTTTATGGAGTATATTTTAGAACCGGAACCGCATGGTATGAATCCGTATTTGGTGATAACGTCTTAGATGATAATGATAATGTCATAGATCGCCTTGACTTGGGCCGTGGCCTTGCCACAACACCGGATCTACATGTAGGAAAAGAAGAAGGGAGCAAGGCGTTCGTTCAAACCAGCACCGGCACTATTGTTGAAATTCCCCAGCCAAATCTGCCCCTGGGAAATATAAAAACCGGCCGCGCGAGCTGGATAGAAGCTGAATAACCCTTATCTTAAATGGATTAGGTAGAGAAAATTTGACATGAAGTAAAAATATCTTATTAACGGACAGCATCTAAGAAATTGGTAAAATTAATACGTCTAATTGATGTTTTCTTAATGAAAGTGGTCTAAAATGCCAAATAATAATAATAACCTGTTATCAGACCAAAATATTTGTCAGGTCCTTTTAAACAAGAGTCTGATTGAATCTGTTCAGGCAAAAGAAATCTTAAGAAAAAAGGAATCCCTAAAGTCCAGACTGGAAAAGCAACGGAACCGGAAGAATGCCTCCGGGAATAGGAACATAAGATCTGTAAACATCATCGATATCATCGCTTCGCTAAACCTGCGATCTTCAGGCCCCGACGCCAGGGTAATCGATGAAGAGCTCATTTTCCAGGTCCTTGCAGAAGAATGGAAAATTCCGTTTCAGAAAATTGATCCCCTGAAACTGGATCTCAATCTGGTGACCACAACCATTCCTCGAAGCTTTGCCATGAAACACCTGGTACTTCCCATCGGCATTAAGGACGGATACCTGACCGTGGCAACGCCGGATCCTTTTAATGTGGAAGTCATAGAAGATATTGCTCGGGCCAGCCAACTCAAAGTAAAGGTCGTTGTCAGCACAAAATCCGACATTGTTAAGCTGATCAATGAATTCTTCGGGTTCAAACGCTCCATTGCAGCGGCGGAACATCAGTTTGCCGGCCCTTCGGTGGATCTGGGAAATCTCGAACAGTATGTCCGATTGAAGCCCTCCGATGAACTTCCTTCCACGGATCAGCATGTTGTCAATGCGGTGAACCACCTCTTTACCTATGCATTTGATCAGAGGGCCAGCGATATTCATATTGAACCAAAAAGGGATGTAAGCCTGATCCGGATGCGGATCGACGGAGTTTTACATACCGTGTATCAACTTCCGAAGAATGTCCATTCCGCTATCATAAGCAGGATAAAAAATCTCTCCCGGCTGGACATGGCAGAAAAAAGAAAACCCCAGGATGGAAGAATTAAAACCGATAAAGAAGGGGTCGAGGTTGAGATACGGGTCTCCACCATACCGGTGGCTTTCGGTGAGAAGGTGGTCATGCGAGTCATGGACCCGAACATACTTTTTCAGGATCTGGAAAAGCTGGGTTTTACCTCCACGGATTTAATTCGATACAATAAATTTATCAATATGCCCCATGGAATTGTGCTTGTCTGCGGTCCCACGGGAAGCGGCAAATCGACGACCCTTTATTCAACTCTCCGGGACCTTTACACGCCTGAAATAAATATCACCACCATAGAAGACCCCATCGAAATGATTCATGAGAGTTTCAACCAGATCGCGGTTCAGCCCGTGATAGGAGTTACTTTTGCCAATATTCTAAGAAATATTCTAAGGCAGGATCCTGACATCATCATGATCGGGGAAATGAGAGATCTGGAAACGGCTGAAAATGCGGTTCAGGCTGCATTAACCGGGCACCTGGTTTTATCTACCCTTCATACAAACGACGCTCCTTCATCAATTACCCGGCTCCTGGATCTTGGAGTTCCTTCATTTCTGATCCAAAGCACCCTGGTCGGCATAATGGCTCAGCGTCTGGTTAGAAAAATCTGCAATCACTGCATGGAATCCTTTGAAATGGAGACCGCGGAACTGAAAGCCATGGGTCTGGATGTGAAACAAAATGGCCGGATAAAACTAAAACGCGGCAGGGGCTGCCAGAGATGCCGAGGAACCGGTTATTATGGCAGGACCGGCATTTTTGAAGTAATTCCGTACTCGGAATCATTAAAAAAGATGACCACCGCCAACGCCGATTTCAAAGCCATTGCTGCCCAGGCCAAAGAAGAGGGAATGATCACGCTGCGAGAAAACGCTTTGATAAAACTCCTGGCTGGAGAAACTACTTACCAGGAAGTACTCAGGGTGACGTGGGAACAATCTTGACGGCCTCGTAAAACGTCCAATTTCTGCGTTGCGCTTCATTTCGTGTTCACTGCGGCGTACATAAGTACGCCTCATTCCACGAAATTCGCGACGCCTTGAACTTGAACGTTTTACTTTGCCGTCTCAATTCTGACTTTGTAAGAGTCCATCAATCTTAAACCCAAAAAATGAGACCTTTGAAAAACGTTCAATTTTGTTCAAGGTCAAGGAAGGCGAAAATTTTAACCACCCCAGTACGATCTGCCCGACCTACGGGGCAGGCAGGAATACATGTAGTATTTTGAGGATTAAAATTTGAGTCTGACGCAGAAATTGGGCAAAAGGGGACGTTTTGCAAAGGTCTCAAAACAGGGGGTGCGTGAAGACTATACGAAAGCAGATGATTGAACTGTTGGATAATAAAGAGATGAGCGCCAGAGAGATCTCACAGACCATAGGGATTCGGGAAAAAGAGGTCTATGCGCATCTTTCTCATATTGCGCGCTCTGTAACTGCTCAGAGAAAAAAACTGATGATCATACCTGCCGAGTGTTTGGGGTGCGGATTTGTTTTTGAAAACCGAAAGCGGTTTACCCGACCAAGCCGTTGCCCGGAATGCAAAAGCGAACACATTCAAAACCCCGTGTACCGAATCAGCTAACCAGAATTTCTTGTGATGAATTTCTCAAGGCTTTTAAGGGGCTTATTGTTTCTGATACCATGTCCCGCTTTGATCCTGAATCCATTGGCCGGGCTTTGCCTTTTTGGCAATTTGATTTGCCCGACGTTCTCCAACCAGGTCAACTGAGGTTCCCTGCTGCATTGCAATGGCAGTATAGACTTCTTTGCGGTCGCTGTTTTCGGCAGTAATCACATCTTCTTTTGCCTTTGCACCGTCTATAAATTCCAGGTATCCTTTATTGTTTTCTCCGATAGCACCCTCTGCTTTGAGTGCTGTTATAACCGGCAGACGCTCTTTCATTCTTGCCTTGATTTTATCAGATCCGGCAAAAGCGGAAGCTCCGGTAATCAATATAATAGATAAAAAAAATGAAACCATTGTTATGAAAATTTTTGTTTTCATATTTTAATCTCCTGATTATTAATAAAAAAAAGTCTTTATTTTTTTCCGGAAGGGGTTTCATCAATCGCGTCTTGGGCGTCATCGATATCCCCGAAAAAATCATCCAGAGCCTTATCCACCTTAACGTTAACATCTATTGTAATATGGATCGGCTTTATTTCAACCGGAGCCACCTCGACCTTATGCTGGGTACATGCCTGAGCAATAAAAATAAAAACCGCACATAGTAAAACGCACGCAATTTTTAACATAACCCGATTCCTTATATAATTTTAGGCTATTTAACATCTCGGTCATTCTACAACTTTTTGAAAAATCACCTTTTTCGTCCTATTCACCCTAATTCTCTTGGCAGGAGGGCGGGCCTATCCGCTTCAGGATAAACACATTTTATTTTATTTCAGCGAAGCGACGGCGTGTTTCTCTTGGAAATCGACTGACTGTTTGAAGGGCTTTAGCACGCGTTAGCCAGAGCCGAATAAAATTATACCTTAAAAAATCAATGGAATAATTTCGCGACGAATGGTTCTTTAATAACTCTGCCGCGGCTCTGACTTACGGGTGCTTAAGCACAAGTTTCAGTCGGTTGGAAAGAGATATATGCCGTCGTGGAGCGTTCCCACTGCATTGGAACTTAAGTCCGTTCGCCCTGTTATTCGCTTTGGTTTTTTATTGTATCATATCCAATAAATCCTTGTAATGCAAAATTTTATCCAAAGGGACCTTAAAATTTACATCAAGACTGATACCTTGAAACACCGAGCCTTTACTATCTGCTTCAACTTTTACAAACCCCCCTATCTCTTTTTTATACACAAAGGGTAACGGACGAGCGGGTTTGCCGTCGAACTGCAGCCGCAACAATACGTTTTCACCTTGTGTCATAAGATTCAGTTTTGCCCAGTCGTAATCATAATCTTTCAAGGCTTCCCTGGCAAGCTCTATTTGAGCGTATTGAGGGGTGTTGGTCGGAATACCGGCGGTAATTGTTTCCGTTCCGGTCAACCGAATGGTTCCCCCCTCTCCGGGGGTGGAAAACAGGAACCCGTCTTTAAAATGAATTTTGTCGTTATGAATTCTTATGGGCAACCTGCCGCTCACCGTACCCTGTCCTTCAGCATTTAATGCACCAAACTGTTCGAGAATCATTGCAAGTTTCAGCCGGTCGCAATACAAAGCCAGATGATAATCCGCAATTCCCGGGAAAATTCGCATGGCTTGAACATACACGTTTCCGTCACACCAGCCAAAACCCATATTTTCGATAAAAAATGACCGGGGAGACTCAATTTGAAATTCCATGCCGCCCTTCTGGATATTCACTTCACCGAACCACGCCTTTTCAAAGCTAAGTTTCTGCTCCGGTGCACTGCGCATTTGGAGCACATCCGTCAAGACCAAGTCCATTTGGATTCCTTGTATCCCGGCCCCCTTTTCTTTAAGCATCAGATTTGCATTATTTAATTTTGCATTCAATGAACTTTTAATCCCGGTCTTATCAAAGGTCAGATCACCGTTTAATCCCAATTCCCCGTTAAAAGTCACCCCTTTTGCTGAAGGAACAAATCGCCCCAGATCAATGTCGGATACGGTTTTATAATCTTTTAGCTCAAAATGAATCCCGGCAATAGCCTGCTTAGAAGCGGATATCCCGGCGTTCCCTGTAAAATTTATGGAAAGATTCTGAAGAAGGCTGCTGACATGCACGCCCTGGAATTCCAAACCCGAACCCTTCTGGTAAACTGTTCCCCCAAGTGACCCCAGGTCCCGATTTTTCCACAACAGTTTGTTTACGGAATACCTTCCTTTTTTACCGGTGCCGTAAAAAGGCCATTTCAAGGGAACAATTCCGGAGATTCCATAAATCTTCGCGCTCCGCGTCGAATCGGTTATATGGGTGCCTTTGAACTTCAAACTGCTGTCAACCTGAAACCCTCGGTCTTTTTCTTCCCAAAGTTTTCCGGTGAATGACACCGTGGGTATTCTCATCCGTAACGATGTCGTGGTGACAACCGTATCCCCGGCGTTAAGTTCAAAGCTTCCGAATTCTCGCTTTTTTTTCATTGAGTTGCCGAGACGGGCGTTACCTTTCAAGGTCGCCGAGGATATTTTCATGGTTCCGAATACTCCGGACACGTTAACATCGGGAGTGGTAACGGTATAATCAGCAAAACCTGTTGCATGTTTCCGGTTTCCGGAAACATTGAATATGATGGGATTTGAGAAAACATCCAATCCGTTGATTTTAAATTTACAGTTTTTGGCGGCGCCGGATATTTGCCATTCCTTCCCCCCCTTCCCGTTGATTTCAATCTTAACGGGTTGCTTTTCTTTTTGGGTGTCTTGCAAACTTCTCAGTTTAAAATTGTTATAAGCAATTTCGGTATTGAGAAATTCACAGCAGGCCGATGCAGAAGATATTTTGAAAGGACTGAATTGAAGAGATGCTTTGCCACTGATATCCGCTTCTCCTGACAAAATCAGCCCTGGAATCAGATTTGCGAAATCGGCCAACCGTTCAAGACGAGTGGAAGTTGTATCGAATTTTAGAAAAACTTGTCTTTTTTTCATATGAATATTCGCTGCAAAGACGACTTCCTGATCTCCGGGATACATCCTCAAATTACACTCTAATATCTCCCTTTCCCACGTTCTTTGATCTGTTTTCCCGGGGATAATTTCAAGTTCAATGGGAAGTCTAAACGTCTTTCCCTGGTACTCGAACACAACAACGGCATTTCGGACTTCCAGGCGCCTTATCATAAGTGCCTCTAAACTGCTTGTTGAAGAGGAAATTGTTTTTTTAGATGATTCAAGTTGTGCGATTAAGCTCTCTAAATCAAATTGCCGGATTTTAAATTCTTGATTTTCATATTCGCAAAACAGTTCTATTCCGCTGAGCATTACTTTTTTTATATTTTTGTTATAAAGCTCTCCGGGTGAATAATCTATCTGAACGGACGCTATTGAAAGTGCATGATTCTTATCATTGCCGATTCGCACAGACCCTAAATCGGTTCCGAAAAAACCTATTCTGCGAACATCGCAGGAATAAAACCGTACCCCTGCGTTATGGACTATTTCAGGGAGTAATTTGGATTCTATATAGGTCGGAAGGTAAAAATAAAGCACGGTCAATGTGCAAAAAAGGATCATAGATACAAGGAGAGAACAAAAACCCAAACCCAATAATTTATGTTTTACAGACATTTCACTAATTAGGCTAAGTACATATATTCTTAAATACGGTATCGTATTATAATTGGATAACTTAAAATCACCGCTGAGTCGCAGAGGTCTCAGAGAATTTGTTTCTTTTTTGCTTTCCGCTGAGAGGCCGGAAAGCAAAAACATGCATCCCTGTGGAAGAAAGAAATAACCATTTGTATTTCAATACAATATTACTTTTATAAAGGTTGAGTGATTTTCTTTTGCCGTCCCCTCAACGGCAAAAGAAATAATATTTAACTCTGCGGCCTTT
>JASFHC010000009.1:0-21489 GCA_050123435.1 Desulfobacterales bacterium | reverse complement strand
TAGAGACAATGCAGATAAAAAAGCAACGAAACCGAAGGTTTTTTTCATTATAATTCTCCTGTTGTGATTCTTTTAAAGGTTAATGCCATATATGGATTTCTTTTGGGTATTAAAAAACACATAACATGTTAATTGAGTGATATTCAAACCATATTCATCATCCTCTCTTTTGTCTATTTTTCGGTCAACATTCCGTGCCGGCATCAAAATCTCAACTACTTTGAATCATATTAACAAAACTCTATAACGCCTATTCTTTTAGCTGGCTCTCTATTTTAAATGTCTCACCAATATTATCTTGGAGAACGTGAACGATTTTACCTTTGATTTTGAATGGCTCCTGTTAATCCGGAGACGTGAAGGTCATCAAAACGAGTTGCCCACTGAATATTTCTGAGAAGTTTTTTAGGGTCAAGGTTTGACCCCATTCATTCGTTTTAAAGCAATCGGCTTAATTTTTCCAATTCATTTTTTTGCCCGTCCATGGGCAAAAAGGATAACGCTTCGGCATTTCTTTTATACAAACAAAGCATTGAAAAATAAGTTTTGTACCACATACATCGCAATATTTTACGTCCGGTTCTTTTTTAATGCTTTGACATCTAGGGCAATGTGCCGTGCCATTGTGTTGGGATTCGTTCATGGTATTTTTATTTTTTGTCATTCTTTTTACTTTTGGAGATTGGAGTCCTATTATCTTTATGAAATATTTAATATTCAAAAACATAAAATATTATAGGGAGAATGTCAATGTGCACAAAATGTTTAGAAGTGGTTTCAAAACCTTCAATCAGGTTCAAAGACCCATGAATAGTCTTGCCTTTCACAAAAATATGTGCGCCAATCCCGGAAAAATCGGTACGCTGGCAATATACGCAAGGGAAAGCCCCCAATAATTAATAATTAAAATATAAGAGTGTCTATTCAACAAGCAGGTTTTGACAATTCATTGATACAATACGCTTATGCCATATTTATGTCACGTACTGAATTTGGGGGCTTAAAACATAAGAATAAAGATCTTGAGGATTACGACACGTTAAGAAAGGAAATTGCAAAATCTTTTTTTAGTGGAAATACTTCCTTTACAATTCATGATGCGTTAGAATCTTCAATCATTGCGATAAGATGAATTTAATCTCTGGCTTCAAGATCTAAAACCTCTTTTCTGCCTGTATTCACGGTGTTAAGTCTTACAGGGAGTGGAATAGTGAACCTTTTATATTGACGCCTCTCTGTCATTTTTAATGCTTATCTCTACTAATGAATATCCCTTTTTGGTATTGAAACCACTTTTATCAAAAATTTAGGTCAAGACTTTTGGATGTCAACTAAAAATATTGGGTTTTTATTTTCGCCTTAACTTTGATCAGACGGATCTTAATTCTCTTCGGCTTTTATAGTCTTTTTATCCAGTTTGCGTTGTCTTTTTTGATCTTTCTTTTCTTTCCTTGCTAATTCTTTCTTGCGCTTTTTAATTGAATCATGTGATTTACCCATACTGTCACCTCGAAGGCCGTTATTCTTGATAGTGATGAAAAGGAAAGGAATTTAGCCAGGATTTTTTTAGCGTTGAAAATCTTGTGATTACAGATAGGGCTATTACTAATTCAAAACAAAGGGGCACCCCTCAATATTAGAAGGAATGCCCTTTTTACTCAGAACATAAGGTTAGATCACAGTGACATTTGCAGCGGCAGGACCTTTTGGTCCCTGCTCTATATCAAAGGAAACTCGGTCGCCTTCATTGAGGGATTTAAAACCGGCTGCATTGATTCCTGAATGATGAACAAATACATCCGGACCATCTTCCTGCTCAATGAATCCGAACCCTTTATGGCCACTAAACCACTTAACAGTTCCATTGGTCATGATAACATCCTCCTTTCAAAAAAATTTTCAACGTCGCAAACTGGAGGGCGCCACTTTGACAAATGGATTGTTCCTTCAGAGAGTAACCATCCCGCAGATTAAGCAGGACTTAATTGATTAAATATATAATAATCTTTATTTAAAGAGAACGCAAGCTAAATATTTGTTATTTTTAAAAAAACGGGAAATGCACATTTAAACGTGCAAAAACGAAATGTTACGTGAATAATGTCGGATACGGCTCTGTATGGCAAGATTTGTAGTTTCATGATGATTGCATGATTCTTGAATGGTAGAGGATCGAAAACACGATGAGGATTAAATTAGGATACCTAACCATTCATTATTCAGATTCTTCGGTAAAAGTGCATCAGGCCCATACAATAAAACTTCATTACCGAATTTGGATAGCATTTCATTAAAACTTTCGTCTTAATTACCGTTAATCCTATCCCTCAACTTGCCAGAACATTTAAATGTAACAACCTTCCTGGGTGCCAACATCATGGCACCACCGGTAGCCGGGTTCCTGCCTCTTCTTTCATTTTTGTGCTTGACACAAAATTTGCCAAAATTAGAGATCAACACATCTTCATCGGATTCCAGTGTGTTTTTGATAATTTCGAGGAGGATTTCCACAATTTCTGATGATCTTTTCTGGGTGAAACCGATTTGACTGTGGATTGATTCTACGATCTGAACTTTCGTAAGTGCCATGGTGTGTTTCTCCTGTAGGTTATGAATGGTATTGATGTTGAAAAACTTATCTTATATCTCATTTCAGTTAGATATTGTCAAGATATTAATAGGTTATATGCCATATAGGTGCAAATTTAATTGAGATGCTTCAGTTTTGGCAAATTCGACAATCATTCCTAATTGTTTAAAATCACTGGTAAATAATTCTATAGGAGTAAGGTTGGTTAAGATATTCGAGTTTTTCCTTAAGTTCATTAGACCGTCTACCCTGCGTTCGCTACCCAACAAAAACAAAAAGAGCAAGCCGCGAGCCGAAACTCCTTTAGATCGCGGCTGCGCGTCACTTTCTCCCCTCTTTCTCACTCTATTTCATATGAAATACTGACCTGAACGCGAATTTGGCTTTCTCCTATTTCAATCGGCGGTGCTGTCGAGGCTTCGGCCTTGATTCCAGCTGCTCGTAGCATATGTTGCCGGGTCGGCATGTGAATTGGTTGGGTGCTGAGTGAAACAATACGTTTTAACGTCACGCCCGCTGCCTCAGCCAGGGTTTTCGCTCGATCCATGGCTTCCTGTGTTGATTGCTTTAATGCTTGCTTTTCTAATGCTGATTTATTTTTAATGTAAAATTGAATCTGAGTAATATTGTTGGAACCGCTTTCAAGAGCTTTCCCGATAATCATGGAAACATTCTTGGATAAAGGCTCATTCTCAAATCCTTCCAGCGTAATTACAATGGCATTATGTACTTCATAACCTTTAATTTTGGGCGGCCTGGCTTTATAATCCCTTTGGGGCGTAACATGATAATTAAAAGTCTTCAGTTTAAGATCCTTAATATTCAAACCCTTGACACTTTGTATCACCGCTTTGGTTTTGCCGGCATTTTCTGTACTAACCTGTTCCAAATTCCGCCCTTGGGTTACAACCGCAACAGAAATTCTGGCTGAATCATTTTGGCCCATGACCTCGGCCATACCCTGGGTAAGAATTAAATTACGATCCATAGCAGACGGACATTGGGCAAAAACAGAATGCGCCATGAGGAGCAAACTTGCTGTTAAAACTGGAATAAATGCTCTTTTCATTGTTTCCTCCTTTGATCTCTAATTATTTTTTATTGGCAAATTAATTAACTCGTGTCTGTCCATAAATGAGGATTTTTGTTCAAGGTCAAGGCATGTGAAAAAAATAACCGCCCCAGTACGATCTGCCCGACCTACGGGGCAGGCAGGCATACGTTTAATATTCCGAGGATTATTTTTTGAACATGACGCAAAGATTGGGCCCCGGTTAAATAATAAGCACGGATTTAACTGGACAAGCAAAAAGACCATTTCTGGATGGACACTAACTATATTTATAGCAATTCTCATTTGTTAATCAATCACTTTTTGACAGGCTTTTGCCCAAATCACTTTTCGCTGCCTCTGAAAATCAGGGTAAAGGCATTTGATTTCGGTGGAGTGTCTTCCCCGTATTTGGATTCATATGCGTTTGCCCTGTCTGAAAAATGCAAATCACTTGAATGTTAGATTCAAATTTAGTATTCTATATGATTTTGTTGAAAGCCGGATTTGAAATATTGTACCGTCAGAAGTTACGTTTGCTGTGGCATTTTAAATCTGATAAAACTGGATAGAACATTAAAAAACAGAGCCGGACGCAACGGACCGGCAAAGAAAATTTATGGCTATGATAAAACGAATAATTATAACCTTTATTGGGTTGATTGTATTAATTGGGGGATTGGCAGGGATTAAATACCTTCAGATTGAGCGGATGACTGCCTATGGAGACAATTTTATTCCGCCTCCGGAAGTTGTTACAACGGCAATGGCCAAAAACGACTCATGGGAGTCTCTTTTAACCGCCGTTGGGTCCTTGGAAGCCGTGCAAGGGGTGGTAGTTACCTCGGAGCTTACTGGAAAAGTGGTGCATATCGCCTTTGAGCCGGGCACCATGGTAAATGCGGGTGAACTCCTGGTGCAGCAGGATACGTCTGTGGAATTAGCGCAGTTGCGCGCGGCCGAGGCTGAAGTGGCGCTCGCAAAAATTAACTTCGAGCGTACAAAAAAACTGGTGGCCAATAAAACTGTATCCCAATCTGATTTTGATAACGCCGATGCGCAGTTCAAACAGGCGTTAGCCCAGGCGGACAACATTCGTGCAGTTATCGCAAAGAAAACCATCCGTGCTCCATTCGCCGGTCGTCTCGGTATTCGCCTAGTGAACTTGGGGCAAACTCTCAATGAGGGGGATGAGATTGTTTCGCTTCAGTCCCTTGATCCCATTTATGTGAATTTTTTGTTACCTCAGCAGCGGCTTGCCCAAGTGTACCCGGGCCTCGCCATTCGACTGACCAATGATGCGTTTCCTATACAGGTGATCTCCGGAAAAATTACCGCTATAAGCCCCCAAGTTGATGCTACTACCCGAAACATTCGAATGCAGGCAACCGTGGAAAACCCGGCAGATCTGCTTCGGCCCGGTATGTACGTGAACGTATCGGTGGTGTTGCCGGAGCGGATTGAGGTGCTTACAATTCCTGCCACCTCAGTTCTGTATGCGCCGTACGGAGACTCTGTGTTTGTGGTTGAGAAGGAAAAAGATGATTCAAACAAATCGTCCGGCTTGGTGCTGAATCAAAAATTTGTACGTTTGGGAGAAAAGCGCGGGGACTATATATCGGTTATCTCCGGGCTCAAACAGGGAGAGACAGTGGTCAGTACCGGTGTGTTTAAGCTTCGAAACGGCCAAGCCGTTATTATAGACAACACACTGTCACCGGAATTCAAGCAAATGCCTAAACCGGAGGATGCATAATCCAAAAACACGAAACATAAATGAATTCTGTCTGGAACTCAGGTGGATAGACCGACTACAACCTTCAGCCTGCTTACCTGAGTCGTTACGTTCAACTCTTATTATTATAGTTAAGCCATGAAACTAACCGACCTATTTGTCCGGCGTCCGGTCCTTGCATTGGTAATCAATCTTGTGATCATTATTGCCGGTTTGCAGGCAATTCGCACGCTCAATGTTCGCCAGTATCCCCGCAGCGAGAATTCTGTGGTTACGGTCACGACGGTTTATGTGGGTGCAAGCGCCGATCTTGTCCGAGGATTTATTACAACCCCTTTAGAGCGGGCCATTGCCGCGGCCGACGGCATTGAATATATTGAATCTCGAAGCGCACTGGGCCTCTCCACAATCGATGTTCGCCTGAAACTAAATTATGACCCGATCCAGGCGCTTTCTGAAATAAGTTCCAAGGTAGATCAGGTTCGAAACGATTTGCCCCCGGAGTCCGAAGTCCCCACCATCAATGTGGAATCGGCTGAGAGCCGGTTTGCCTCATCGTATCTGAGTTTTACTTCCGATGTACTGATGCAAAATGAGATCACCGACTACCTGGTACGTGTGGTTCAACCCCGACTCTCTGCGGTACAAGGGGTGCAACGGGCCGAAATTCTTGGCGGCAGGACATTTGCCATGCGCATTTGGCTGAAGCCTGATCGCATGGCTGCGTTCAACATCAGCCCGGTTCAAGTACGACGTGCCCTGGCCGCCAACAATTACCTTGCCGCTGTGGGCCGCACAAAAGGAGCGTTGATTCAGGTGAATCTGACTACCGATACGGATTTGCGCTCCGTGGAAGAATTCAAACGGCTGGTTATTCGGCAGCAGGATGGTGCTATTATAAGACTTGAGGATATCTCAGACATCGTTTTGGGAGCGGAAGACTATGATACCGAAGTGCGTTTTTCAGGACAGACCGCTGTGTTTATGGGCATCTGGCCTCTGCCAAACGCCAACTCCCTGGATGTCATTAACCGGATTCGCGTCCAGATGAAAGGAATCCAAAAAGAACTCCCCACAGGCATGGAGGCAAGCGTTGCCTACGACGGCACGAAATACATCAAGAACGCCATTCGAGAGGTGACCAAAACGCTAGGGGACACACTGCTTATCGTTGTGATCATTATTTTTCTATTTCTCGGTTCCTTTCGATCCGTATTAATCCCTGTGGTCGCCATTCCCCTGTCTCTTATCGGAGCGGTTTTTCTGATGCAGGTGTTTGGCTTTACCCTTAACTTGCTCACCCTGCTTGCCATTGTACTTTCCGTAGGGCTTGTGGTGGACGACGCTATCGTGGTGGTGGAAAATGTTGAACGACATCTGAGAAGAGGGCTGTCGCCGTTTAATGCCGCAATACTAGGGGCACGTGAACTTGTCGGCCCTATCATTGCCATGACAGTTTCCCTTGCAGCGGTCTATGTTCCCATTGCGTTGCAAGGAGGGCTTACAGGAACTCTTTTTAGGGAATTTGCGTTTACCCTTGCCGGTGCGGTAATCATTTCCGGTGTGGTAGCACTGACGCTTTCCCCGATGATGGCATCCAAATTATTGAAACCGGGGATCGAAGAACGCGGGCTGGCCGGAAAAATTTCCCGGGGATTCAGTCGTCTTAAAGATGCATACGGACGATTTCTGGATGTTACTCTTAATGCCCGGCCGGCGGTTTATATGGTATGGCTGGTGGTCAGTGTGCTCACTATCCCCATGTTTATCATGTCTCCGGTGGAACTTGCACCTTCTGAGGATCAGGGGGTAATTTTCGGTATCATTGATGCTGCGGCCAACGCAACTCTTGACCAAACCAGCCATTCTGCAGCTGCGGTCAACCGGATTTTCTTCAGTATACCGGAGACGGATCACACGTTTCAGTTGACCATGCCCTCCTCCGGCTTCGGCGGTATGGCCACCGTTCCGTGGAGCGAACGAGATCGGACGATTTTTCAGATTCTGCCTGAAGTGCAGCAAAAATTACATGCCATACCCGGGGTTCGAGTGCTTCCGGTAACACCGCCTGCGCTTCCCGGAGGCGGTGAGTTTCCCGTTGAGTTTGTTCTGGCTTCCACGGCCGAATCAGAGCAGATCCTCTCCTTTGCCAGGCAGATTCAGCTTAAGGCCACTCAGAGTGGTTTGTTTGCTTTCCCCCCTATCATTGACATCAAGGTTGACCAGCCTCAGGCAGAACTTGCTATTGATCGTGACCGGGTGGCGGATCTGGGCCTTAATCTTGAGCAGGTAGGAATGGATATGGCGTCCATGTTGGGGGGAGATTTTGTGAACCGCTTTAATATCGCCGGCCGTAGCTACAAGGTCATTCCCCAGATCAAACGGGTGGATCGACTCAATCCGGAGCAACTCAATGATATCTACATCACCGGCCCGGATGGAAATCTGGTGCCCTTCAGAACAGTTGCTTCTATTCGTAACACCACCGTACCCCGTTCCATGAACCGGTTCCAACAGCTAAATGCTGTAAAGATCAGCGGGGTTTCGGTGCGCCCCCTTGATGAGGCGCTTCGCTATCTTGAAAATGAAGCGGCAAAAATTCTTCCAAAAGGCTACGTGGTGGATTACACCGGAGAATCCCGTCAGCTGCGCACGGAAGCCAATAAATTTCTTCCCGCTTTCGGGCTTGCCGTAGTGCTTATTTTTTTAGTGCTGGCCGCACAATTCAACAGCTTTCGAGACCCTTTTGTCATCCTTGCCGGGTCGGTGCCGCTTGCCATGTTCGGTGCGCTGGTGTTCACTTTCCTTAAAATGCCGGATCCCAATATTCCGTTTTGGACTCACGGCTGGACCTCTACCCTGAATATCTACTCCCAGGTGGGCCTTGTGACTTTGGTGGGACTGGTGTCAAAAAACGGTATTCTCATTGTGGAGTTTGCCAATAAGCTCCAGGAACAGGGACGATCAAAACATAAGGCGGTTCGAGAGGCGGCCTTGACCCGGCTGCGTCCGATTCTCATGACCAGCGGTGCCACCATTGCCGGTCATTTCCCGTTGACCCTGGTCACCGGTGCAGGCGCTGCGGCCCGAAACTCCATCGGTCTGGTGATCGTAGGGGGCATGGCCATCGGCAGCCTTTTCACCCTTTTCATTGTTCCGTCTATTTACATGCTAATTGCACGGGATCACTCCACAGAACCGGCGTCCGAAGCCGTTGGATTGCAAGGATCAAAAGACAATCTATAATTCATTTCTATAAATCCGCTCACGGGATTGCTATAGATCTATTTGCATCAGATCCTCTGCGAGGATCAGGGGACCGGAATAGGTTTTTCGGCACTGTTCCTCGATGTCAATCTGATCGCATTCCGGATAAAAATGGGTCAGAACCAGTTTGCGGACATTGGCCCGGTTTGCGATCTCTCCTGCCAGAAAAGGGGTAAGATGCCCTTTTACCTTTAATTCATCGGGAAGGGCCGATTCACAAATAAGAAGATCTGAATCCTTTGAAAGCGTCACCAGATTTTCGGAAAAATCCGTATCCCCGGAATAGACAGCAGATATTCCGCCGGGAGTTGTTATTCTGAATGCGATACTTTCCGGGTTGTGCTCAACCGGAAGCGATTCCACTTTAAAATCACCAAACTCCCTCGTGTCATGACCGGTATTGTCGAGTTCAACAATGGTTAAAAGGTCCGGTGCAAGCTCGATCCAATGGCCATAAACGTTTTTCAGGTTGTCATAGAATGTTGCAAATCCACTCCCGGCCATCATGGTAAGTGGAATTTTACGCCGACTCCCGTCAGGATATTTGTTGGCAAATAAAAACGGAACCAGTTCACCGGTATGATCCGGGTGGAAATGGCTGTAAAAGACATAGGAAATATCGAAAATCTGGATACCGTTTTCAAGAAGCTTACGCATGGTACCGGCTCCGGAATCGAACAGAAGAAATTTGTCCCTTATTTTCATAAGTATTGAGCAGGAGCTTCGTTTAAGAGAAGGGACGCATGTTCCTGAACCGAGGATGGTCACAGATAGTTCTACAGGGTCAGAGCTCATTTTTTGCCTGCTTTTTTTTCAATTTTGTTTATGATCCACCGTAAGAGCTTTTTATCATGCTTATAATCGACAACTTCTTTTAGGGCTTCAAATGGAATTTCAGCACGTGCCATGCTTTTATGGCCGCCTGCAGAGCCGATTTGTCCGAAACTCAGTTTGGCGACTTTACCTGCATCCTTGCGAAGACCGTCGTTTCTAAAAACAATGATCAGCTTTTTACCATATAAACCAGAGACAATGCTCCAGTTTATGGAGCTGATTTTCATGAAAAAATCTGCTATAATCACGCAGATATCAGGATTTACGACCGAACCGAGGTAAGCAAACATATGTCCTTTACGAACACGCTTATTATCAAGAGCAATTTTGAAATATTTTAAAAAGTCGAACGTCAATTCCGACTGCTCAATCTTGTTGATAAGATGGAGATTAGAATGACGGTAAAGGAACTGAAATGCCCTTACATCTTCAATTAAGGTTTGACGTACGAAATTGTCCGTATCTGTTTTAATTGCGTAAAACAGGCCGCTGGCCAGTTTGCTGGAAGGTTTAATTTTTGCCGCCCTTAAATATTCGGTCATTATGGTGGCAGTTGCTCCGTATTTAGGGCGGATATCCACAAAAGACGCATTCGCACCCGTGTTGGGATGATGATCTATAATGACATGCGGCGAATACTCTGTAAATATATCATTATGATTCGGCTGGGAATCGACAATTACAAAACGGTTGAAGGCGTCTTTAACAATGTTTTTGATTGGGACAAGATCCACACCCAATAGTCGGATCATCGCAATGTTGTCCGGACGTTTAATGATGTTGATATTGGAAATGGTTACACTGGACACTTTGCGCCAAAGCAATCTTTTGACAGCCATAGCACTTGCAATTGCATCCGGGTCGGCATAAATCAAAATAAGAACATTATTGTCTCCCTCAAAAGGTTCATAAAAGCGGCGCAATTTTTCTGAAGCAGAGAGTGTCATATGAAAGGGAACCAATTAAATATATTGGCAAATTTTTATATCAATACCGTAAGATTTTTTTTATTAACAAATATTAAATTTGGACTTTGGGTTTCGAATTTTTGACCAAAAATTAAGATATTCGGTCGAACGCCAATAATATACCATAAAAAATTTTAATGCAATCATACTTTTTTCTTCGATCCAGGTAAATCAAGAAAAAAAAATTGTTTATCTTCTTGACAGTTACAAATGATATCTGTTATCAGTCTATCATTTTTTTTTAGAGGCATTTATTAAAAATAAAGACAATGCTTCGAATTTAGAGAGTCTTATCAGGCAGGATGCCAAAACAGAGAAAAAAGATTTTCGACTACAAAAGAAACCGGCCTTGGGTTGAAAATCTTTACATTGTAACGCAGCTGGGCCTCACAATGGTCGGTTGCATTGCTTTTTGTTTTTTTATCGGACTATATCTTGACAAATGGTTGGGAACAAAGGGGATTTTCATAACCATATTTATTATTTTAGGTGTTGTCGGCGGTGCAAACGTTGTATATCGTCAGATTCTCGAGATAACTGAACCAAAGGGAAATGATAAAATAAATTCCAACAATGGAACAGATTAGGCAAACACAAAAAAAATACTGTTCTGCAGCAATCGCTGTGGCAATTTCTTCAGGACTTCTTTTTATACTGGCCGGTCAAAAACCGATTGGCAAAGCACTAATCTTGGGGACTGTTTTCAGTATTGTAAATTTTATTTTAATTGGTGAAACACTTCCTCTAAGAATTGGCAAATCGAAAGGTAAAACTTTTTTTATTTCCCTGGGTTCGATATATTTCAGATATATTATTCTTGCGATACCGCTTATAATGGCTATTAAACTAGAGCAATTAAACCTTTTTGCCGTAATTTTTGGTATTTTTTTGGTCCAGCTTATAATAATCGCCGACCATTTTTATAACTACATATCTTCTGCCCGTAGAAAACAATTATAGGACAACCAATATTATGCAAGAATTAGGTAGAATACACCAGTTGGTAATCCCTTTTATGGAACGCGAAATCATTTTCAATATTGAAGTCATGGTGATGACCTGGATCGTTATCTCAGTGTTGCTTGTTTTCGGTTTTTTTGCCACTCGAAAAGCAGGCAAGCTCCCTGGACCGGTACAGGTATTGGGAGAAATGTTCATAAAGATGATTTATGATCTAACTGAAGATGCGCTGGCCGAACGATCAAAGACGTATGCTCCTCTGATATGTGCGTTGTTCATGTTTTTACTCTTTTGCAACTGGATAGGGTTGTTTCCCCATCTTCATGAACCCACGAAAGATCTTAATACACCGTTAAGTCTTGGTATCATGGGGTTTTTTATCGCCCATTATGCTGGAATAAGGGCAAAGGGTATTGGTGCGTATCTTAAGGAATACTGTGAGCCGATCTTTTTGATGGCACCGTTGAATGTGATCGGTGAACTTGCCAAAGTGGTTTCCATCTCCTTTCGTCTGTTTGGAAACATCATGGGTGGCTCGATCATTATCCTTGTGGTATCCTATTTGACTTACAGCATTATTCTTCCACCGTTTCTTAATTTCTTTTTCGTGATTTTCATAGGTGCAATTCAGGCCTTTGTCTTTACAATGTTAACGCTTGTTTATATTTCAGTACAGGTACATTAATCTATGGCATATGATATTCAAACATGGGGAAATATTGCTGCTTTTGCCGGAGGCGGAATATGCATGGGAGTCGGCGCAATAGGAGCAGCGATTGGTGAGGGTTATACTGCTGCTGCTGCCAATTTGGCGATATCAAGGAACACGAAATTAGCCGGCGATATTTTTAAATCCATGCTAATTGGGCAGGCCATTGCTGAATCCGCCTCGATTTTTGCCCTGGTAATTGCAATGATACTGCTGTTTACAAAGTTCTCGGCAACATCTTACGTAACGGTATGTGCGATATTCTCAGCAGGATTATCAATGGGATTTGGAGCTATCGGTTCCGGCGTAGGCGCAGGTTATCCGGCCGGTGCCGCCTGTACCGGCATGTCCCGTCAGCCAGCCATGAGCGGCAAATTAACCACAAATATGCTAATCGGTTCAGCAGTGTGCCAGACTCCATCTATTTTTGCACTTGTCGTTTCTTTTATTTTGTTATTTACAGATTTTTCTGGATATCCGGTTTCACCGGGTTGGGCGGCTATGTTGGGTTCAGGGCTTGCTATCGGACTGGGTGCCATAGGCTCGGGTATCGGTGGAGGCGTGGTTGCTGAAGCGAGTTGTGATGGAATTGCGAGGCAACCCCTGACGATAACACCTGTAACAAATATAATGCTTCTGGGGCAGGCCATTGCTCAAACTCCGGCTATTTTGGGTCTTTTAATTAGCTTTATTCTTATCTATAAGGGCTTTCCCCCGACAGACTCGCTTGCCCCCTCCATGGCTCTGCTTGGAGCGGGTATATGTATGGGAGTTGGTGCTATCGGCCCGGGAATCGGTGAAGGAATAGCCTCTAGTGGTGGAGTAAAAGCGATAGCAAGAAATCAGGAGCTTGTTGGTGTTGTAACCCGGTCCATGTTGGTAGGAATGGCTGTTGCCGAGTCAACGGCAATATATTCAATGGTTATCGCATTGGTCATGATTTTTGTGGCATAATTTAATCTAAAATTTTAACCAAAATTTTTTTTAGGAGGCAAAATGGCAATTGAAGGTGCAGATGTTATCAGAGCAGCGGCTTTTATAGGAGCAGGTATTGCAATGGGGTTTGGCGCAATCGGTCCCGGTGTAGGCGAAGGCCTGGTTGCAGCAAGAGCGTGCGAAGCAATCGGAAAGAATCCCAACGAGGCGGGCCTGCTGACCCGAACCATGCTTGTTGGTCAAGCGGTTGCCGAGTCAACAGGAATATATTCACTGGTTATTGCGTTATTGCTCTTATTTGTTGTGTAATTTAAATTAGATAAATTTTTCGGATGTTATAACCGAAAAAGGTTGTTACTGATTTTTTCTTAAAATATAGCATTAACGTTTATTTTCGACGAAGGTGGCAGACAATATTTATTGCTGTATTTTAAAACGGTTAAGACTTTTTCCTTTTCAATGTTTATACACTCGTAATTTTTGGAAGACAGCCTATGCATATTACCAGCAACATAGCCCTTATAAGTATAAATGGGACGTTATTTTTTCAATTGCTTTCGTTTTTGATCTTTCTGTTTATTATCAACCGACTGATGTTTCGTCCTTTGCAGGGTGTAATGAGTGAAAGAGATAACCATATCGAGAAAATCAAACAGGATATTATTGATTCAGAAAATGAACTCAAAAATGTAAAAACCCAACTTCAACAAGAGGAGTCAGCAGCTAAGGATGAGGCTTTTGAGTTAACGCAAGAACTTGAAGCTGAAGCAAGCCGGCAAGCTTCTGAAATACTCGTTTCTGCCAGGAATGAAATTGAAACCATAAAAAAGAAGGCTCAAAAAGAAATTGACGCTAAGATATCTGAAGCCAGAAAATATATCGGGAAGGAATCTGAAGCCCTGGCATTCAATATTATAGAAAAGATTCTAGATCGGAGACTGGTTCCATGAAGAGAGTTAATAAAATAGGTAGGTTATGCTGCTCTATCATAGCAGGAGCCGCTAGTTTTCACTTTTTAGGACTTGACGCTCTGGCATCTGAAGGTTCAGGCGGATGGCGACCTATATATGATGAAATTCTATTATGGATTAATTTCGGAATCATTGCCTTTGTTTTTGTTAAATACGGAAAAACACCTTTTATGAATTTTCTGCGGGGTCAAAAAGAGAAAATAGCAAAGGATATAGAAAGAGTAGAGCAAAAGAAGGAAGAAGCTGTAAATAGAATCAAAGAAATACAAAAAGTTCTCGATGAAAAAGATGCTCGCTTTGCAATAATAAAAGATCGAATTGTTCGACAAGGAGAAAGGAAAAAGCAGGAGATTGTCGAATCTGCTCAGCAGCAAAGTAAAGTGATGCTAAATGATGCCAAACGAAGGATAGACAGCCAATTTGTGCAGGCAAAAAGCGCGTTCCGAGCAGAATTGATAGACGAAGCAATTGAATTGGCCATGCAAAGACTTCCTTTAGAAATTACCGCTGAAGATAATGATAAATTAACTATTGAGTATTTAACCTTAGTAAAATAAAATTCAACAGTTCAACAACCGGTGAAATCGTTTTCATTTTATTAATAAACCCCCCAATTTATTGGGACCTTACAACAAAACAAGTTAGTTCGCTTCGCTCATAATTGGAATGTTGGGTTTCGGGTAAATTGAATTTTTCCGCCTTATTCATATTAGACCGGGGTAAACACGACTCGGTCTTCTTTCACCTCAGCTCTTAACTTTGTTCCTTCTGTAATATTTCCCTGTAGAATCTCCATGGAAAGCGGATTTTCGATATATTTTTGAATGGCTCTCTTTAATGGACGAGCCCCATAAATTTGATCAAATCCTTTTTCAGCAAGAAAATTCCGTGCATTCTCTGAAAGGACAAGCGCCATATTCATTTGAGCCAGCCTCGACCCCAATCGTTTAACCTGGATGTCGACGATTTCACCGATTTGTTCCTGTGTCAGATTATCAAAAATTATTATTTCATCGATCCGGTTTAAAAATTCAGGCTTAAATTTCGATCGCAGAGCTTCGGTAATTCTGGATTCCATTTCTTCGCGTCTTGATTCTCCGAGTTCCTGAATCCACCGGCTGCCCACGTTTGACGTCATAATTATGATCGTATTCTTAAAATCGACCGTCCTTCCATGGCCGTCTGTCATCCGCCCGTCATCTAAAATTTGAAGCAGAACATTAAAAACCTCGGGATGTGCTTTTTCGATTTCATCGAACAGCACCACGGAATAAGGCCGACGACGAACAGCCTCTGTAAGATATCCCCCTTCTTCATACCCCACATACCCCGGCGGAGCGCCGATCAGCCTTGAAACCGAATGCTTTTCCATGTATTCCGACATGTCAACTCTGGCCATGGCCTGTTCACTGTCAAAAATAAATTCCGCCAGCGCCTTGGCCAATTCGGTCTTGCCGACACCGGTGGGACCCATAAAAATAAAGGATCCGATGGGTCGGTTTGGGTCCTGCAATCCGGAACGGGCCCGGCGAACGGCATTTGAAATCCCAGATATGGCTTCTCTCTGTCCAATTACCCGATCTCCGAGGCGATCTTCCATATGGATAAGTTTTTCCCGTTCACCTTCAAGCATTCTGCTCACAGGGATGCCGGTCCATCTGGATATGACTTGAGCAATGTCTTCAGCATCCACTTCCTCTTTAAGCATTTTTTTGTTTTTCTGAAGGTTGGCGAGTTTTTGATTGGCCTGGTTCAAATTTTTCCTGAGTTCCGAAGCCTTACCGTATCTAATCTCCGCAACTTTTGCCAGATTTCCCTCTCTTTCAGCCTGCTGTTCTTCAATGCCGAGTTGCTCCTGCTGCTCCTTGATCTTTCTGATGGTCTGGATCAGATCCTTTTCATTTTGCCAGTGGGCTTTGGTTTCAAGGATTTCATCCTTCAGGTCATTTAGCTTGGCTTCAAGCTGGACAAGACGCTCTTTGGATGCAGAATCAGATTCTTTTTTTAATGCTTCCCGTTCTATTTCGGTCTGGGTTATCTTGCGCTGGATTTCATCTATTTCCACAGGCATACTATCGATTTCAATCCTGAGTTTTGAAGCACATTCATCCATCAAATCAATAGCCTTGTCCGGAAGAAATCGGTCGGAAATGTAGCGATGAGACAGGGTGGCAGCGGCAACGATGGCCGAATCCTTAATCCGTACGCCGTGGTGGACCTCGTATTTTTCCTTAAGACCCCGGAGCACAGAAATGGTATCTTCCACCGTGGGTTCGAGCACCATAACCGGTTGGAAACGCCGTTCCAAGGCAGCATCTTTTTCAATATACTTACGGTATTCATTTAATGTGGTCGCCCCCACACACCGAAGCGTTCCCCTGGCAAGAGCCGGTTTTAACATGTTTGAAGCATCCATAGCCCCTTCGCTGGCTCCCGCTCCCACAAGGGTGTGCAACTCATCAATAAAAAGAATAACTTCTCCTTCTGCTTTTTCGACCTCTTTTAGAACCGCTTTCAGACGATCTTCAAATTCTCCCCTGTACTTGGCGCCAGCAATGAGCGCTCCCATATCAAGGGCGGCAAGCCGCCTGTTTTTAAGGCTTTCAGATACATCGCCGGCGATAATACGTTGGGCCAGTCCCTCAACAATGGCGGTTTTTCCCACACCCGGCTCTCCGATTAAAACAGGATTATTTTTTTTACGCCGGGACAGAACCTGGACGATTCGTCGGATTTCATCATCACGTCCAATAACGGGATCAAGCTTGCCCAAGCGTGCCAGATCGGTCAAATTGCGGCTGAACCTGTCAAGGGCCTGGTATTTCTCTTCCGGGTTCGGATCGGTGATACGCTGGGTCCCTCGAATATCCAGAAGACCCCTTAAGATTGTTTCTCTTGTAACTCCCTTTTCCCCTAAAATTTTGGCGGCGTCTCCTTTTTTTTCGTCTGATATGGCAAGAAAAATGTGCTCAATGCTGACATATTGATCTTTCATCTTGGCGGCCTCTGCAAAAGCAGAGTCAAGAACATTTTTTGTCCGGGGGGATATGAAGGCATCTCCAGTCGTAACTCCGCTTACTTTTGGAAATTTGTCAATGGTCGCGGCAAGTTCACGGCAAACATCATCCGAAGAAACTCCCAGTTTATTCAGCATGGCCCGAGCGATTCCTTCCGATTCATTGAGCATGGCAAGAAGTAAATGTTCCGGTTCGATCTGCTGGTTATTATGCTCTGAAGCCATGGATTGGGCATTTTGAATAAGTTCCTGTGATTTTATAGTAAATTTATCGAAACGCATGAATTCCTCCTGTTGTCACTATGGTTAACTCATAAAAAAATAAACATTCACGGTTTAATGTCAAACTTCAACAGATACGAAATTTATCTCATTATTTTAGTGTGTTAAGAATTGGGTTCTTTGGTGTTGTAAAAATCTTAAAAAAGACCTCTTGACAACCTAAAAACTTAGATTTATAATATTTCTGTCTCGTTAGGGGTGTTGGTATCATCTGAGAGTCCGGAAAAGGACAACCCTTAACCACCTGATCAGGGTAATACCTGCGAAGGGAAACGGGCTTGCGATTCGGATTAAATTGTCTATGCTGTTTTCCTGTTCGGGGAAACGGCATTTTTTTTGAAATACAATTTTATACCTACCAATCACCGCCTTTTTGTTAAGCGATCAGATAACACCCCTATTCAACCCGGGTTCCTCAGTGTTCAAAACGATCAAGGAACACGGCATTTTAGGCCAAAGACGTAGTAATTACTTGGCCTTCAGATCCCATAACACGGGAAAAAACAACGAATGGAGATATAAAATGACACAGATTCAAGCGGCCCGAAGCAATCGGATTACAGAGGCCATGCATCAGGTTGCCCAAAAAGAAGGTATTACCGCCGAACAGGTGCGCGAAAAAGTGGCCGCCGGCGTGGTGGTAATCCCCAAAAACCGCAGCCGTGATTTCGAAGCGCGCGGCATCGGCCAGGGTTTGAAAACCAAGGTGAATGCCAACATCGGCACTTCCCCAAGCCACCATGATCTTAAAGAAGAACTGGTCAAACTCGATACGGCTGTTGCGGCCGGTGCGGACGCGGTGATGGATCTCTCCACGGGCGGCAACCTCGACCTGATATTGGAGACCATATTGAAACGTTCCCCGCTCATGGTCGGCACCGTTCCGATCTATAAAGTAGTCAGCAAATTGATGGCAAAAAACAAAACGTTACCGCAGATGACCGCTGACGACCTTATGGAAGAAATCGAACTGCAAGCCAAGGCGGGAGTCGATTTCATAACGGTGCATTGCGGCATCACCCGTCAAAGCTTAAGCGCCCTTAAGGGATGCAACCGGATAATGGGCATGGTGTCTCGCGGCGGCAGCTTTATCGCCGAATGGATCACCGCCAATAATAAGGAAAACCCTCTGTTTTCTCAATATGATCATCTGCTGGAAATCTGTCGGCAACACGATGTTACCCTCTCTTTGGGGGATGGACTGCGTCCCGGGGCAATCCATG
Source organism: Desulfobacterales bacterium (assembly GCA_050123435.1). Taxonomy (GTDB): domain Bacteria; phylum Desulfobacterota; class Desulfobacteria; order Desulfobacterales; family UBA11574; genus S5133MH16. The sequence goes on along the minus strand of JASFHC010000009.1, from coordinate 2,947 downwards.
ATGCCGAAGATCGTGCCCAAATTTCAGAGCTTTTGATTTTGGGTGAACTGACGCGCCGCGCCCGCAAGGCCGGTGTTCAGGTAATGATAGAAGGACCCGGACACGTCCCGCTGGGACGTATTGCCGGAGATGTTCAATTTCAAAAGCGTCTTTGTGACAACGCCCCTTACTACGTGCTGGGGCCTTTGCCCACCGACATTGCTCCAGGATACGATCATCTGGTAGGTGCCATCGGCGGAGCCGTGGCCGCTGCCAGCGGTGTGGATTTCTTATGTTATCTGACACCTGCCGAACACCTGCATCTGCCTACGGTCCAGGATGTCCACGACGGGGTCATTGCCACGCGGATTGCGGCCCATATCGGAGATCTGGAAAAGGGATTGCCTGGATCCGAGGACTGGGATCGAAGGATGTCCCTGGCGCGACGCGAATTCGACTGGGAAACCATGTATAACCAGGCCATCGACCCGGAATTGGCCCGCAAGCGACGCATGCAGACGGAAGATCGTGATCGGGATGTCTGCACCATGTGCGGTGATTTTTGTGCGATTAAAACCTTTGACCGTATTATGCTTTAACGGACCGGGCAGCCTTGTTTGGCCTTTTAAACAGGGTAAAGAAATTAAATTTCGGTACAGCGTAGCGACGGCGTTTTTCTATTGGAAACCGACTGATTGTTTGAAGGGCTTTAGCACGCGTTAACCCAAGCCGAATAAAATGATAACAAAAAAAATCCATAAGATTATTTAGCGACAAATTGGGCTTAATCACTCCGGCGCGGCTTGGGCTTACGGGTGCTTAAGCACAAGTTTCAGTCGGTTGGAAAGAGATATACGCCGTCGTGGAGCGTTCTTTTGTATTGGGACTCAAATACTTGTGCCATGGCCTTTCAAGAGGAACCGACCGAGAGCCTCGCTATGCGGTAGCGCCGGGAAACGATGGAATGAAGGATTTGACCGCTATTCAGAAGATCAGGTACTCGCGAAACATCCTGGTTCCGGAAATCGGGACTTCCGGACAGCAAAAGCTTTTAAGGGGCCGGGTCCTAGTGGTGGGTGCCGGAGGATTGGGCAGTCCCGCCTTGTTTTATCTGGCCTGTGCCGGCGTCGGGACTATCGGTATTGTGGATGGGGATCGAGTCGAATTGTCCAACCTGCAGAGGCAGATTTTGTATACATTGGAGGATCTGGACGATTTGAAGACCCGTTCGGCCCAAGAAAAATTACATCGCCTGAACCCGGATGTTTGCATTGAACCTTACAACGAACCGTTTACTGCAAAAAACGGACGTGAGTTGGTAAGCGGGTATGATTTTGTGATTGAGGCCACGGATAATTTCGAAGCCAAGTTTCTGGTCAACGACATCTGCATTCAAGCCAAAGTTCCCTTCTGCCATGCCGGCATCTTGGGCATGTTCGGCCAGGTCATGACCATCGTGCCCGGCCAAGGCCCCTGTTACCGATGCGTATTCGGCAACATTCCCGAACCGGGTCAGGTATCCTCCACCGACCAGGTCGGGGTTCTGGGGGTGGTACCCGGTATATTGGGAGCCATACAGGCCGCCGAAGCCGTTAAATTCTTGACCGGCAGCGGAAAATTGCTGCTCGGGCGGCTGTTGACCTTTGACGCTCTGAATCTGATATTTCGGGAAGTAGAACTGCCGCCGCCATGTTGCAACGTATGCAGAGAAGCAAAGCTCATTTAATAAAAAAGGAGACGACCATGACCCAATTACCCCCGCTGATTATTGCGGATCGCGCCTTTACTTCCCGCCTGCTGGTAGGGACCGGCAAGTTTGCCTCCACCCAAATCATGCAGCAGGCTATTGCAGCATCTGGAACCGAGATTGTCACCGTGGCTCTGCGCCGTGTGGATTTGAGCGATCCACAAGACAATCTCATGGAAGCCGTTGATAGAGATCGCTACCTATTTTTGCCCAACACCAGCGGCGCCAGGAATGCGGAGGAAGCTGTTCGTTTAGCACGGATTGCCCGGGCAGCGGGATGCGAGCCCTGGGTCAAACTCGAAGTTACGCCCGATCCCCATTATTTGCTGCCCGATCCGGTGGAAACCCTGAAGGCGGCCGAGATTCTGGTTAACGACGGATTCAAGGTGCTTCCTTATATTAATGCGGACCCGGTCCTGGCCAAGCGCTTGGAAGATGTGGGAACGGCCACGGTGATGCCCTTGGGTGCCCCTATCGGAACCAATCGAGGGTTGAAAACACGGGACGCGATTCAGATCATTATCCAACAGGCACAGGTGCCGGTGGTGGTTGATGCCGGACTGGGAGCGCCTTCCCATGCTGCGGAAGCCATGGAGATGGGCGCTGATGCCGTTTTAATCAACACCGCCATTGCTACGGCCGGCGACCCAGTGGGCATGGCAAAAGCATTCCGGCTGGGTGTGGAAGCCGGGTATAGGGCATATATAGCAGGTCTGGGACGACACTCTTGGCAGGCGGAAGCCAGTTCCCCTTTGACCGGATTTTTAAGGAGCAATCACGCATGAGTTTCTGGAAGAAAATTATTCAATATCGTTGGGATCGAATCGAATCAGCGATTTTCAGCAAAACAGCCGAAGATGTTCGACAGGCTTTGAGAGCGCCTGCTCGAAATTTCGACGATTTACTGGCCTTACTCTCTCCGGCTGCGGCCGCTTTTCTGGAAGAAATGGCACTGGCGTCCCATCGGCTGACCGTTCAGCGATTCGGACGAACCATCCAAATGTTCGCGCCCGTTTATATATCCAGTGAATGTACCAATTCCTGTGTATACTGCGGGTTCAACCGTTACAATCAGATCTCCCGTGCTACCCTTAACGTAGCAGAAGTAGAGAAGGAAGTAATCTTTTTGCATCGGCAGGGATTCCGTCACGTGCTTTTGCTGACCGGCGAATCGCCACAACACGTACCGGTGGACTATTTGATCCGCATTGCCCGGAAATT
>JASFHC010000008.1:0-22431 GCA_050123435.1 Desulfobacterales bacterium | reverse complement strand
AGGGGGCTTTATGATACGAGTCGGTGTGATTGGCGCCACCGGGTATGCCGGAGCAGAGCTTGTACGGATACTCTGCGGTCATCCCGATATAGAATTGACGGTTATAACTTCCCGACAGTACGCCGGCGTGATGTTTGACACGATCTATCCGTCAATGAGAGGCGTTGTCAATCTTATTTGCGAAGAACTGTCCGTGGATACGGTTTGTGAAAAAGCTGATGTTGTATTTACGGCACTTCCCCACAAGCTTCCCATGAAGTTTGTACCAACACTTTTGATGCGGGGAAAGAAGGTCATCGACCTTTCTGCTGATTTCAGATTCAAGGATGTGGCTACATATGAGTCTTTTTACCAGCCCCATACCGCCGGGGATTTGCTTGAAAAATCGGTTTACGGACTTTGTGAAGTTTATTATGACACCATAAGAAATGCGGTTCTGATCGGTTCTCCCGGATGTTATCCCACCGGTGTACTTTTGCCCCTGGTACCGTTATTGAAAAGCAAGTTAATCGATATCACCGCCATTATTGCGGATTCAAAATCAGGGGTCAGCGGCGCCGGTCGAGGGCTGTCGCTGACCACGCATTTTTGCGAAGTCAACGAGTCGTTCAAGGCATACAAGGTTGCAGAGCACAGGCATAATCCGGAGATGGAAGAAGTACTGAGCCGGGAAGCAGGATCTCCGGTGAAGATTAGTTTTGTTCCGCATCTTGTTCCCATCACCCGTGGGATACTGACGACAATATATGCCGACCCGGTTAAAAAAATAACGCCTGAAGAGATTCAAAACTGTTGGGACTCTTTTTATTCCGGCTGTCCTTTTATCCGAATATGTCCTGACAATCGGTTGCCGGATGTATTGCACGTTCGGGGAACTAATTATTGTGACCTGGGTTTTAAGCTGGATGAGCGTAATCATCGCCTTATCTTGATTTCCGCCATCGATAACCTGATAAAAGGCGCAGCGGGCCAGGCGGTTCAGAATATGAATATTATGCTCGGACTTGATGAAACCGCCGGCCTCGCAATGATTCCTTTTCCTCTGTAACGCAAAGAACGTAATAACGGTTGTCCCGGGAGTAGAAATTTCAATTGCCAAAATTTGAAAATCCAAACCGTGTTTGCTCCTGGATGGTTTTCAGGTGAAAACACGTTGAGCGCTGATTTGCCGGACATTCATCTTAAGAATGTGGACCAGAAAAAAGGCGGTGCATCTCCTGCGGAAGTATTTAAAGAGATATTTGCCGCACTGCACGCAAAGATTACGTCCCCGGAAGTGACCGATGTTTTTAACAAAGGACTCAAAGAATTAACAGCCGATACTCAGGCCATAACCCAGGAGGCCAAAAAACAAATGGAAGACGCCGGCCAAAGCGCAAAAGAGGAAGCAAAGGCCGCGACCCATAAACTTAACGGAATGTTTGGAAAATAAAACAAATTCCCAAACCTTTGAACCGTGGACGGTTACGATAAATAAAACAGGAGGCTACAAATGAAGTTATCACGCGTTCATTTCAAAATGGTTAAATTCATAGTCATAACATGTATTACCGTCATTGGACTTTCTTGCAGTTCAGGGGTGGTGATTGCAGGAAATAGCTGGTTTGATAAAGCAAAGGACTTGGTTGGTGGTATTGAGAAAAGTGACAATGGAGAAATTGCATTATCCGTTGATGACATCGCAGCTGGACTTAAAGATGCACTTCGGGTAGGTTCTGAAACCGTGGTTGCGCAGTTGGGAAAGCCTGATGGTTTTAATGATGATCCGGCAATTCATATTCCACTGCCTGAAAATTTTAAAACCGTCAGAAATGCACTGAATAAAATTGGGATGTCATCTATGCTCGATGATCTGGAATTACGGCTCAATCGGGCGGCTGAAGTGGCAACCCCCAAAGCCAAAACGCTTTTCTTGCAGTCCATTAAGGAAATGACCTTGGACGATGTCATGGGTATCTACAAAGGACCGGATGACGCAGCCACAAAATATTTTCAAAACAAGATGTCACCACCCCTTGCCAAAGCCATGCATCCTGTTGTGGAAGACAGCCTGTTGCAGGTCGGCGCAGTTCAGGCCTATGATAACGTCATCGGTAAATACCGATCGTTGCCTTTTGTGCCGGATGTTAAGGCTGATTTAACAAATTATGTTATCGATAAAAGTATGAAAGGAATTTTCCACTATCTCGCCCTTGAAGAAGCCGCCATCCGTCAAAATCCAGTCAAGCGGACCACCGATCTGTTAGAACGAGTTTTCGGCACACCATAGAAACGTAACGGTTAATGGGGTATCATCGTTTGTTTTAAGCCTTTGAGCATTCGAATTTCGGATTTAATCCGATCAACAATAGTATGTCTCCTTCCAGGGGCAAGGCAGGGCCTGGTCTTGAGCCGTTATGTTGCTCAAAATAACGTTGGATTCACTTCATTAGGTTTGGCAGAAAAAGAGCGATTTGAGGAAAGATAAGAAGTATCAAATTGCATAGAAGCAAGGCTGCAAGCATGGGGAAAACCCCCCTGAAGATATTTTGCAGTGGAACATCTTTGGCAACCCCGTAAACCACATAAACGTTGACCCCTACGGGCGGCGTGATTACGCCCATCTCGGTAATCAGTACAATTACCACTCCAAACCAGATCGGATCAAACCCAAGGGTTTGAACCACCGGAAAAAATATAGGGATGGTCAGCATAATCATGGCAAGAGCGTCCATAAAACAACCCCCGAAAAGATAGACCAAAATGATTATCCCCATAACGGCATGGGGAGGAAGAGGAAGAGAACTCACCCATTCGGCCAGTTCATAAGGAATTCGGGTAATGGCCATAAAATGGCCGAAGATTACGGCGCCGGCTACAATTACCATTATCATGCAGCTTATCTTGGTGGTGTCCGCTAGGGATTTTGCAAATGCGTGCCAGGCGAGTTGCTTTCTGAACACCGCGATGAGGATGGTTAAAAACGCGCCGATGGCCGCCGCCTCGGTCGGCGTAAAAATGCCGAAAAAGATGCCTCCCATGACCAGGACGAACAGTATCAAAGTTTCAATCACACCGGTAAAGGATAAGAATTTCTCCTTGAAACTGGTCTTGGGGCCGGGAGGTGCTAGGGAAGGATTTTTTAAGACCCTGAGATAAATGGTCATCAAAAAAAGAAAGCATAGAAGAATACCGGGAAGAATTCCCGCAGCAAAAAGTTTACCGATGGATTGCTCGGTCATAATTCCATATACGATAAAAATCACGCTGGGAGGTACGAGGATGCCCAGGCTTCCTGCTGCAGCCACGGTACCTGTGGCCAGACTCATATCATACCCGTGCCGTTTCATTTCGGGAAGGGTAACGGTTGCCATGGTTGCTGCCGTAGCGTTGGTCGAACCGCATATGGCCGAAAACCCGGCACAGGCCCCCACGGTTGTCATGGCAAGCCCCCCCCGGCGGTGGCCGAACAATACATAGGCAGAATCATAGAGCCTTCGGCTGATACCGGCGTGGAAGGCGATCTGCCCCATAAATACAAACAGAGGGATGACGGTCAAATTATAGGAAGAAAAAACATCCCAGATATCACGCGCCAAAAGATTAAAGCCTGCTTCGAGGCTTACCACATAACTGAACCCCATCAATCCCAGAAAACCCATGGCAAAGCCCACAGGCATTTTAGAATAGAGAAGGAGAACCAGTGTGATAATTCCTATGATTCCTGTGGTTGTCAGACTCATTTCCCAAATAGTTTCAAAAAGCTCTTAAACAGATCTGACAGCAATATGAGGCAAACGACGGCTGCCGAAAAACTAATCCCGTATACGAATGGATAAAAAGGGAGTTCCAGGGTCAACGAGACCTCACCGGAACGATGAAGATCATTTGCATAGATTACGGACTGCCAAGCGATTAACGAAAAAAAGAACAGTCCAAAGCATGTGGTGATACTTTCAATCAGGCCCTGAACTCGCCGTGGAAAAAGGCTGACCACAAAGGTTACCGCCACATGACCTCTCTCCACCGACGTATGAGCCATGGCGAATGCAACTGCCGCAGCCCCCAGGAAGCAGACCAATTCATAGGTGCCGGGGATGGGCTTTCGAAAATATCGCAAGACCACGTCTGCACAGGTAAGAAGCATCATGACGACAATGGCAACCCCTGCAACCCAGTATAGCCTTTCTGCCAGAGCATGAGATATTTTTTCAAAGGTATACATTTTAATTGTTGCCTATGCGCCATAAAATTCGGGGTTGCCCTAAAACCTCCTGTCTGGAGCAAGGCAACCCCTTTATATGAAAATCATTCTAATGTATATATTGTAAAAACAAAACAATAACTATTAAGAGTTAAGGTGTTATATTATTATTTAGCCATCAATTCTCTGATTTTTTTAACGTATGTGTCCCCTTTGGGATTATTGGCGATAAAATTGTTGATCACCGGTTCTACGGCTTTGCGCCACCTGGCACTTTCTTCATCGGACAGGGGTATAATTTCGTTGCCCAGACTTTGCGTATATTTTTTGCCTTCTTCATCGGTGCTGTCCCATACTTTTCCGTGAACATCTACATATTTTTCACTAACGGTCTCAAAAACCTTCTGTATATCGTCTGGAAGGGCGTTCCACTTGTCCAGATTCATTACAATGAAAAAGGTGGTCGTGTAGCCGACGCTGTAACATTCGGTCGTATATTTGATAACCTCGGCCTGTTTCCATCCTTTCAGAACCTCAATGGGACCAAATGTTCCCTCTACAACCCCTTTTTTCAGAGCTTCGTAAGTGCCGCCCTGGGGCATTGCCACCGGAACACCGCCGAGAGCTTCAACGACCTTGGAGCTCAAACCGGTAGCTCTGATTTTCATGCCTTTGAGATCTTCAAGTTTCCTTACGGGTTTTTTTGTATGAAGAAGGCCCGGGCCGTGTGCATGAAGATAAAGTACTTTTACGTCATTTAATTCTTCAGGCGAGAAGGCCTTTGCGAATCCCTGAGCAACCTTGCTGGCCACTTTTCCATTCGGATACCCCATGGGGAGGTCAACGGCCGCCATAACCGGAAAACGTCCTCGGGTATAGGCGAACAGACTGAATCCCAAATCCGAAATTCCTTTGACCACGCCGCTGTAACATTGGGGAGCTTTTGTCAAGGTCCCGCCGGGAAAAACCGTGATTTCTACTTTGTTGTCGGTAAGCGTCTCAATTTCCTTGGCCCAGTCCATTGCAGCTTTTGTCTGCCCATGGGTTGGAGGAAAGAAGATGCTGAAAGTCAGTTTAATGGGTTCGGTTTCCGCTGCCAGAGCGCCTGTGGGCAATAGGGCGACGCACAGGGTTACGACCAGGAAAGATAGAAAAAATTTTTTCATAGTCAAGACCTCCTTTTTTTGAATGTTATACTTGAATCTCAAAACATTGGGTATACCAACGTCCCGATATAACAAAATCAAAAGGAAGACAATAAAAATATTATTTTATTATTTTTATTGCCGTTCAAAACGTCTATAGACACATCCGCCAAATCAAATTACGAGTCTTCTTGACATTGAGATTTTATTGGTCTAAAAGCTTTCTGATATAATTAAGGGTTCTAAGGTTTTTTATGGATATTATTGGGATAGTAGATAGTAATTTATAACAATATCTAAAATTATTTATGAAAGGAGATTAAAAATGGCAGCGAAAATTATCAAGGGAACCGAAGTCAGGGACAAGATACTTGAAGAAATTCAGGCTGAGGTAAATGAAATTAAAGAAAAGCATGGGGTTGTTCCGGGCCTGGTAACCATTCTGGTCGGCGAAGACCCGGCGTCTATTTCATATGTAACCGCGAAGATTAAAACCGCTCACAAGCTCGGTTTCAACGAGATTCAGGATAGTCAGTCTCCGGATCTTTCCGAGGAGGATCTTCTGGGACTTGTTGACAAATACAACAAAGACGAATCAATTAATGGTATCCTTGTTCAGTTACCTCTTCCAAAACATATTGATGACAAAAAAGTATTGAACGCGATTGATCCTGACAAGGATGTGGATGGATTTCATCCCGTAAATGTGGGACGTCTGATGATCGGCGGTGATGAAGTCAAATTTCCTCCCTGTACACCGGCGGGTATACAGGAACTGATCGTACGATCCGGTGTTGAAACAAGCGGAGCCGAGGTCGTAGTTGTGGGCCGTTCCAACATCGTCGGGAAACCCATAGCCAATATGATGCTCCAGAAAGGCCCGGGCGCTAATTCAACCGTGACCATTGTCCATACCCGTACAAAAGATCTGGCCGAACATTGCAAACGTGCGGATATCTTGATCGTGGCCGCAGGAGTTCCGGGATTGGTAAAACCCGAGTGGATCAAACCGGGTGCATGCGTAATTGACGTGGGTGTTAACAGGATCGGTGAGAAGATCAGTGAGAAAACCGGAAAGAAGATTGCCATTTTAAGCGGAGATGTTGATTTTGATGCCGCAAAGGAGGTTGCAGGGTATATTACTCCAGTGCCGGGAGGTGTCGGGCCCATGACCATCACCATGCTTATGAAAAACACACTTAAATCTCTCAAATTTAAACTGGGAATTGCCTAAACAAAGTAAAGAATCCTGGCCCAAAGGACCGGGGTTTAAACGTAAAAATAATAAGATACATACTGTGTTTGAAACAGTATAGATGACGCCGAAAACATTGAGATAATGCCTTAATTTATTGAATAAAAGGTTTTCGGCGTCACTTGCATATAGAATTTTGAGACTTTTCATTTTATTCGGATCTAATTAACAAAATTTTGTTTCGCGGAATACAGCCCATCTCTATGTGTTAGATTTTTCACTAAAAATTTTTTACATAATGGTGAAAAATATTAAAGGGCTCAAGTTTGCACGAATCGAATTATTGACATATTCATTTTATGTATGGTAAAGTATAAAATCATTTCTCAAAAGACAACCTGTTGAAATACAATCTGATTTTTATCTGCCGCTCGAAGTTTAATAAACTTGGGGGGCTCTGCATTTGCGAACTAACAGAAATTGCAATGAATTCGTCGATGTTAAAAATGGTTATCGATCGACTGCAACAGAGTTTTTGTGCAGTTAAAAAAATTGTTGGGCACCGGAAAATCACATTTTTTATTTTAAGTTATACGGGCTCTACCGTAAAACAGATAACCGTTTCCAGACGGCTTTTAGGCGGTATCAGCGCTTGCGCCACTCTCTTTGTCATATTATCCGCTTTTGTTATTTACGATTATATTAATGTTAAAACAACATTCAACAAACAGGAACTCGAAAACAAGATTGTAAATCAAAAGGATGAAATCGTCACTCAACGCCGGCAGATTCAAAAGTTTGCAAATGAGATCAACAGCCTAAAATCAAAGCTGGTTGAGTTAAACAATTTTGAAAAGAAAATACGAATTATTGCCAACATTGAAAAAGCTGCTGAAGATGACAGCCTTTTTGGAGTGGGGGGATCAAATCCTGAAGATCTCGATTCCCAGACTTCCCTAACAGAAAATCAAAACGGTCTAATGCGCGAAATGCATTCCCAGACTCGGCAGCTAACCCTGGCATCAATCCATCAAAAGAACGGGCTTGAATCCCTTTATAATGAGCTTGTAAGCCAGCGAAATCTTTTATCATCCACCCCCTCGATCCGTCCGGCAAAGGGGTGGATATCTTCGAGATTCGGATACCGGGAATCCCCTTTTACAGGTCTTCGAGAATTCCATAAAGGATTGGATATTGCCAATCGCAAGGGGACCCCGATTATTGCTACCGGGGACGGCACGGTAACCTTCGCCGGATCCAAGGGATTTTTAGGCAAAATGGTTGTCATTAATCATGGCCATGGAATGGTTACCCGTTACGGGCATTTACAGAAGATATCAGTAAAACGGAAAGACAATGTAAAGAGAGGCGATACTATTGGGTATATGGGCAATTCAGGGCGCGGGACCGGTTCCCATCTCCATTACGAGGTTTTATTAAACGGAATCCCTGTAAATCCAAAAAAATACATTCTAAATTAAACGTCTCGGAGCGTTTACCGTTCCACGGTATTCTCCCAAATTCCGAGGGCGATCGGTTTTCTGATCTTATCACTTTTCTTCCCTTTCATTTTACCATAAAATCATCACAACCGGTTTTGCAAAATCTATGGATTAATGGTATGCTTTTATTTGTATAAAATTCAGCAAAAATCTTTACGATTTATTATCGTTTTAATGTGCTTTCAGAATTCGAAACTTTCATTTATTTTAGAAATATAAATTAAGATAATTCATTAAAAATAAGAGATCGTTGATTACCTTTTACAATTTGAAACACTCAGTTTAAGTCTCGATTTAGGAGTAACTAGTGTCCATCCAGAAATGGTAGATTTTGGTTTTCGGCAAGGCCCGAGCGAGTTTTCAACCGCAGGCATAGCGTGCTATTTCGAGGATTGATTGAAAACGAGCGAGAACGCCGCCGGGGGCCGAAAGATGCCGTTGATGGATGGACACTAACTATTCAGAAGGAATATTGATCATATGGTCGCAAATTTTTTAACAAAAATATTTGGCAGCAAGAACGAACGGGAATTAAAAAAGATTCAACCTGTTGTTGAAAAGATCAATGCCATAGAACCTCAGATTCAGGCCCTGAATGATGAAGCGCTTAAAAATCAGACCCGGTTGTTTAAAGAGCGCTTGAATAATGGCGAATCCCTTGATGATGTTCTTCCGGAGGCGTTTGCAACCGTAAGAGAAGCGTCGATCCGGACCTTGGGCATGCGGCATTTTGATGTACAGCTTATCGGCGGAGTGGTTCTTCATCAGGGTAAAATCGCTGAAATGAAGACCGGTGAAGGCAAGACTCTGGCGGCCACGCTCCCGGCGTATCTGAACGCACTTACCGGCAAAGGGGTTCATATTATTACGGTGAATGATTACCTGGCACGGCGGGATACGGAATGGATGGGGCATATATATAATTTTCTGGGCCTTTCCGTGGGGTGTATATTACACGGTCTGAATGATGAAGAGCGGAAGGCCGCATACCATTCAGATATCACATACGGCACAAACAACGAGTTCGGTTTTGACTACTTGAGAGACAATATGAAGTTCGAAAAAGACTTTATTGTCCAGGGAGAACTCAATTTTGCCATTGTTGACGAGGTGGACAGCATATTGATTGACGAGGCTCGAACCCCGTTGATTATATCCGGTCCGGCCGAAAAATCCACGGAACTGTATCATCTGGTCAATGGTGTAATTCCACGTCTTGTATCTGAAAAGGACTATACCGTGGATGAAAAGGCCCGATCGGCAGTTATGACCGAGGAAGGGATCGCTAAAGCGGAAAAAATACTCAAAGTCAACAATCTGTATGATCCAAAATATATTGAACTTCTTCATCATATAAACCAGGCCCTTAAAGCCTACACCCTGTTTAAGCGTGATGTAGATTATATTGTCAAACATGGGGAGGTCATCATCGTTGATGAATTCACGGGGCGACTCATGCCCGGACGCCGCTACTCTGAAGGACTGCACCAGGCCCTTGAAGCCAAAGAAAACGTCAAGATCGAAAACGAAAACCAGACCCTGGCTACGGTTACCTTTCAGAACTATTTCAGGATGTATAATAAACTTGCTGGCATGACCGGTACCGCGGATACGGAGGCCGCTGAATTCAAAAAGATATATGATCTGGATGTGTCGGTTATTCCTACAAATCAGCCCATGATCCGAACCGATTTCCCGGATGTAATTTACAAAACCCGCCGGGAGAAATTTGATGCGGCCATGGATGAAATCATCGAACTTCATGAAAAGGGACAGCCGGTTCTGGTGGGAACCATTTCAATTGATGTTTCGGAAAGTTTTTCAAAAAAATTAAAAAAAAGAGGCATTAAACATTCGGTCCTGAATGCAAAAAATCATGAAAAGGAGGCTGAGATCATCGCAATGGCGGGGCAGAAAGGGGCGGTTACGATTTCCACAAACATGGCAGGTCGCGGAACCGATATTGTGTTGGGTGAAGGCGTTACGGCGCTGGGAGGGCTTCATATTTTAGGAACTGAAAGACATGAGAGTCGGCGAATCGATAATCAGCTCAGAGGGCGTTCGGGCAGACAGGGCGATCCAGGTTCCTCTCGTTTCTATCTTGCCCTGGAAGATGACTTGCTCCGGATTTTCGGCGGGGAACGGATAACCGGAATTATGGAGAAGCTCGGGATGGAAGAGGGTGAGCCCATCGAACACAACCTCATCAGCAGGGCCATTGAAAATGCCCAGGCAAAGGTCGAGGGACACAATTTTGATATCAGAAAGCAACTGTTAGAATATGATGATGTCATGAATCAACAAAGGGAAGTCATATACAAGCAGCGGAGGGAGGCTCTGAACGGTAAAAGCTTAAAACCGACCATTGAAGACATGATTCGCGATAAAGCCGAGGAGATAATCTATCGCTGTATTGATGAAAGAACGCTTCCTGAAGAGTGGGACTGGAAAAAGCTAAATGATGCCGTATTCACGCAGTTTCACTTCCGTCTGGGCAAACTTGATGATGATACCCTGGACGGACTCACTCGAGACGGGCTGGCTGAGTTGATCTCTGACGCGAGTTTAACTCTATACAATGAAAAAGAGGCTGCCATCGGAGCGGAAGAATTCAGGAATCTTGAACGGATCGTCATGCTTCAGACCGTGGACAATCTGTGGAAAGATCATCTGTTAAGCATGGATCACCTGAAAGAAGGGATCGGCCTGAGAGGATATGCACAGCAGGACCCTCTGATCGTATACAAAAAAGAAGGGTTCGAGCTGTTTCAGGATATGATTTCCAGGGTCAAAGAAGAGACGCTGGGGATTTTGTTTAGAATTCAGATATCCGAGCCTAAAAGAATAGCTGATTTGCACCAGCCCAAAGAACAGAAGATGATATTTTCCAGTGGTGATGAACCGGAAAAGAAAAAACCGGTCAAACGGGCTGAAAAAAAGGTGGGTCGAAACGCACCCTGCCCGTGCGGGAGCGGTAAAAAATATAAAAAATGCTGCGGGAGATAATACGTTAAGAGGAGAATATTTTTTCGATTTATCCTCTTTACAAGATCCGCTTTTAATGATTATAATTTATTTTACCTTAAAAAACCTGCTCCTTTGGGCCAGGTCAGAGTTCTCCGACTCTGCCTAAAGAATCGGTACAAGAGTTTGAGGTGAACTAAAATTGCAAGTGATTTAAAGTTATGGAGTCGCATTACTCCGCTGATTTTTTATAATTAGTAGAATACCATAACTTTAGATCACTTTAGGCAAATAAATTCTGATACATGACGCCATGAACGAACACAGACCTGAAATAGAAGAAGACGTCATTTCAGAAGTTAAGGACGAGATTGATGAGCCTTCCATGTATAAGGTGCTGCTTCACAATGACGATTATACCACCATGGAGTTTGTCGTCGAAATCCTGATGCTTGTTTTCAACAAACCACCGGAAGAAGCGGTAGAAATTATGCTGAACGTCCACCAAAAAGGCATCGGCATTTGCGGTGTTTATACATATGAAGTATCTGAAACCAAAGTAAATACCGTTCATTCTATAGCCCGTGAGCACGGGTTTCCTCTCAAATGTACCATGGAGGAAGAATAGATCATGATCAGTAAAGAACTTAGCGAAACGCTCGGATTTGCGGTAAGAGAAGCCCGGAAAAGGCGCCATGAGTATGTCTGTATAGAACATCTTCTTTTTGCCATTCTATACGACAAAAACGGTATGGAAATTATCGAGAGTTGCGGGGGGAATGTTCTGAACCTTAGAAACGCCCTTGAGTTATTTTTCAGCCAGCGCATGGTAAGTGTCCCCGAAGGAAATGAATATGTGCTCCAGCAGACGGTTGCCTTTCAAAGGGTGCTTCAGCGGGCCATTAATCATGTGCGTTCCGCAGAAAAACAGGAAGTGGCGATTAGTGACATCCTTGCATCGATTTTTCAGGAAAAAGATTCCCATGCTGAATATTTTCTAAACGCCGAAGGTATCAGCCGTCTTGATGTCTTAAGCTACGTTTCCCATGGGAGTTCCTCGTCGCCATATAAAGATGAACCGGATCCATTGGTGGAAACAGACAAAAAGAGGAAAAAGAAAAAGAGCGATCCCCTGGAAGCGTATACCATTGATCTCGTTAAACGTGCGTCCCAGGGAAAACTGGACCCGCTGATCGGCAGGGAGCTTGAAATGGAACGAATCATTCAAGTGCTCTGCCGGCGGAGAAAGAACAATCCGGTTTTTGTGGGAGATCCGGGGGTAGGGAAGACAGCAATGGCCGAAGGGCTTGCCATTCGGATAAACGAAAAATCCATTCCCGACCTGCTGAAAGATGTCCGAATATATTCCCTGGATCTCGGGGGACTGCTGGCGGGCACAAAATTCCGGGGTGACTTCGAGCAGCGATTAAAAGGAGTGATGTCCGCGCTGAAAAAGAAAAAAGACGCCATCCTGTTTATTGATGAAATCCATACCATGGTGGGTGCCGGCGCTACTAGCAGAGGATCCATGGACGCGTCCAATATTTTGAAACCGGCACTGGCAACCGGTGATTTGCGGTGTATCGGCTCAACCACTTATGAGGATTATAAGAATTACTTTGAAAAGGACCGAGCCCTGTCCCGCCGTTTTGAAAAGATCGAGATTTTGGAACCTCCGATTAAGCAGACCGTTCAAATTTTAAAAGGGTTGCGATCCCGTTACGAGGAACATCACGGTATTGTTTATACGGATCCGGCACTGAAGGCAGCTGTTGAACTCTCTGCAAAATACATCAATGATCGGTATTTGCCGGACAAAGCCATCGATGTGATCGATGAAGCCGGAGCGTTTATGAGACTTTCGGGGCCTTCAACCAGAAAGAAAATTCACCCCAAAGACATTGAAAAAATCGTGGCCAAGATGGCGAGAATACCGACCATCAGCGTTTCAACACCGGACAAAACAAAGCTGGAGAATCTTGGAGGAGAACTTAAGCAGGTTGTTTTTGGGCAGGACGATGCCATCGCATCCCTTGTCACCTCCATAAAACGATCCCGTGCAGGTCTGGGAACACCGCAGAGACCTGTTGGTTCATTCCTGTTTGCCGGTCCCACCGGTGTTGGAAAGACGGAAGTATCCTTACAGGTATCCAAAATTCTCGGGGTTCAGTTTTTACGATTCGATATGAGCGAATATATGGAAAAACATGCCGTGGCGCGTCTTATCGGCGCACCTCCGGGGTATATCGGGTTTGATCAGGGAGGACTTTTAACGGAAAGCATCCGAAAACATCCTTACAGCGTTCTTCTTTTTGATGAAATAGAAAAGGCACACCCGGATATGTTTAACATCTTGCTTCAGGTTATGGACCATGCCACCCTGACCGATAACAACGGCAAAAAGGCTGATTTTAGAAATGTCATCATTATGATGACTTCAAATGCCGGTACCCGGGAAATGAGCAGCCAGAGCATCGGTTTCGGTGATAAAAAATATGATACCGAAGACAAAGGGAAAAAAGCGATTGAGAAATTTTTCAGCCCGGAATTCAGAAACCGTTTGGACGGCATTATTCATTTTAATGCGCTGAATGAGGAAATCATGGAAAAAGTGGTGGATAAGTTCATGAAAGAGCTTAAGGAACAGCTTGCCGTGAAAAAGATATCCGTCACCCTTTCTTCCGAGGCGCGAACCTGGCTGGCCAGAAACGGGCATGACCCCCGTTACGGCGCCAGACCTCTGACCCGGTTAATCCAGACCGAAATCAAAGACATACTTTCAGATGAGATTTTGTTTGGACAGCTTGTAAAAGGGGGACAGGTTTTTATTAATGAAGTGAATGACAAACTGACATTTGATTTTATGTCTCGAAAATTAGAGATTCCAACCCGGGCGAAGGTAACCACTTAATAAGTAGTGACATTGAGCCGGCTTCATAAATATTTTTGCCCTGAAAACTTGGTCCCGTGGGCTATGCATGAAGAATCGTTGCTATAGTTTGAAGTGAACTAAAGTTTAAAGTGAGCTAGAATTAAGAAATTCTGTCAATTATATAAAATCAGCGGAGCGAAGCGACACCATAACTTTAGACACTTTAGATCACTTTAGACACTTTTAACTTTGATGAGACGTTTCAGTCAGCGTTGAGTAATTGAGTGACTGTTTTTTTTTTAACAGATGAAATAGCATTCCCCCCTCCACATCTTGCCTCCAGAGAAGGATTGCTGGCTGTTGGCGGTGATTTAAGCCGGGAGCGTCTTCTCCTTGCCTACCGTATGGGAATTTTCCCCTGGTTTTCGGATGATGAGCCGATTTTGTGGTGGTCGCCGGATCCTCGTCTTGTCCTGTATCCTGATGAGATCAGGATCTCAAAAACGTTGAAGAAAATTATAAGGAAAGAGGTCTTTACGGTGACCATGGATTCCGCATTTGTTCGGGTGATCAACCAGTGCGCCAAAATTCGTCAGGAGAATAATCAAGGAACCTGGATCGTTGAAGATATGATTGATGCCTACTGCAAACTTCATGAATCAGGTTTCGCACATTCGGTGGAAGCCTGGCACCAGGGGAAGCTGGCCGGAGGTTTATACGGTGTTTCTCTGGGAAGATGTTTTTTCGGGGAATCCATGTTTACCCGAGTCAGCAATGCGTCAAACGTGGCCCTTGTCACCCTCGTTGGCTATCTTAACAGGTCATCTTTTGATATGATTGACTGCCAGCTGACAACAAAGCACCTTCTTCGTTTCGGGGCCAGAGAGATACCCAGAGCCAGATTTTTAAAACAGCTTGAAAAATCTCTTAAGGCGCCGACCAAAAAAGGAAAATGGTGTTTTGACCCCTAACGACCCAGTATACATTATTTTGATGCCGGCTTCTCCGGGTTGGGAGATATAATCCATGACTTCCCTTGAAGACTACTTTCCGAAAAAAGAGATGATCAAACATCTGTCCCTGTTTTCTGACACAAAGCTTATTGTCATGTCTGACATGCACCGTGGGGACGGAAGCGGTTCGGACGACTTTTCCCACAACTCCCTTCTGTATAAATGCGCCCTGGATTACTATTTGGGAAACGGGTTTTCCTATATTGAATTGGGAGATGCTGAAGAGCTTTGGGAGAACGATGCTTTTGTTCAAGTCTATATCACCCACACATCCATTTATGGCCAACTCGCGAAATTCCACGATCCGGATCCGGAAAGGACACGCTACATCAAGATCTGGGGTAACCATGATCTGCAATGGAAAAATAAAAAATATGTGGACGAATTTCTATCCGGCTTGTTTCCCGGTATTCGCGTTTACGAGGCCGCCGTTTTAGAAAAATATATTCTTTTGTGGCATGGTCACCAGGCGGATCCGAAGTGCCGTGGCGCCGGTGGGACGGTCAGCAAATTTTTTGTTCGGCGCTTCTGGCCGATTTTGCAAAAATGCGGGATCAAAGATCCCACCCGAGCGGCCAGCAACCCGGGCCGGTGCAATGAAATCGACAGAACGCTACACGACTGGGCAACCCACAATGAAAAAGAAATTACCGTGATCATCGCAGGACACACGCACCGTCCGGTGTATGCAAATCTCTCTTTGACGGAAAGAAGGTGTCTGAATTCAGGTATTCGAACACCCGGCATTCAAAAGAAGGCGCCTGATCCTACCTATTATAATACCGGCTGCTGCGTCCATCCTCGCTGTATCACGGGTATTGAGATCACATCGGTTAGTGAACAACCAAAGTTCACCCTGGTAAAATGGGCGTACGATGTACAAACAGAATCAGGCCCGGAAATGGCGGATTCGCCGGATCAATACAATCTGACAGTAAAAAGAAGTGTTCTCGAAGCATGAGCCGTAAACGGTACAAAGCCGTTTATCCAAAAATTAGTCACTCTTATTGAATGAATCCGTTTATTAAAAATTTACTTTACTTCAGACTCTTACAGCTTTTATAGGTTTCAATGGTTTTCAAGGTTAGAAAGGAAGGAAAACGTCTTTATATTGGGGGATTATCAAATTTATCGGATTGGTTTTTTCAAGGGTTGGTCCCGCTAAAAGCGGGACGTCACCCTTGACGCCCCCCACCGGGCAGGCGAAACTGGACATTTTTCAAAGGTCTCGGTTTTGAAAAGGCGCAGGAAATTGGAGGGGCCGGCTGAGGGAACCGGCTTTCCTGCGTAAGCTGGTTTGTTTGGTTTTCCAAATCTTTTGATTTAAATACCTTTTATCAATTAATTTATCATTATGTAAATACGAAAAAAGTATGATTTTTTTCGTATTTTTTTGATGATACAACTAATGCTTTAGTACTAGAAATTATATTTTATGGTACTAGATTCTCTAATACTTTGATCTGTATTTTGTGCCGTTCTTACATCTGAACAACTATTCCGGGGGTATGGTATTATTATATAATCACAAGGTATTACACTTTGTTTGACCTCCGGTTGAATATGGAATATGGATCTGACCGGGTTAACAAAATGAACATTTTGCAACGACCCGGTTGAGCTTATGGGTTGCACTCGTGGTGGTTTTGTGGTAGAAACGGTGAGATTTAAAGGGAGTTAATTGATTGATATCATAAATTAAAATGGCGGAAGTGCATGGGAATCGAACCCACCCGGGACGGTTTTAGCGCCCCACACCGGATTTGAAGTCCGGGAGCCTCACCAGCAAGCTGCGCACTTCCGTTATCTTAATACATGTAATTATTTTTCCTGTTTTTGTCAATTCTTTTAAAGGGTAAGCACAAGTTTCGATCGGTTGGAAAGAGATATACGACGTCGTGGAGCGGTCTTTCTGTATGCGGATTCAAATGCGTTCCCCCAGAGGGTGCTCGAGTGACAGACAAATAGAGGTTGGCATATGGTAAATAAAGACAGGTTGGCACAAACGTTTAAATTTCTTGTAGAAATTGATAGTGTATCAAAAGAAGAACAATCCCTTTGCATGGAGATTAAAAAGATACTGGAGTCAATGGGAGCGGAAACATGTGTTGACGGCGCCGGGAATAAGATCGGCGGCAATACCGGGAACCTCATTGCCAAATTCAAGGGTACTCGGCAGGCCCCTCCGCTGCTTCTGAATGCTCACATGGATACGGTAGAGCCGGGCAAAGGCGTGACCGCCGTTTTTTCGGAGGGTGTATTTACCAGTGATGGGACCACAATTTTAGGCGCGGACGACAAGAGTGCCATTGCCATTCTATTAGAAACCCTTAAAATTATTCAGGAAAACGATTTGCCCCATGGTCCGCTTGAACTTGTGCTTACGGTTTGCGAGGAGATCGGTCTTTTGGGCGCAAAACATCTTGATTTGGATCGTATTACTGCAACCTTCGGGTATGCTCTGGATGCCACGGATACGGAAGGCATTGTCACCCAGGCGCCGTGTGCAAACCGGTTTGAGTTCAGAGTCCACGGAAAAGATGCCCATGCCGGCGCCGCCCCGGAAAAAGGGATAAATGCGATTTCACTGGCAAGCAAGGCCATTGCCGACCTTGAACTCGGACGAATTGATCCTGAAACAACCTGCAACATCGGCATCATTGAAGGCGGCACGGCCACGAATATCGTACCCAACCTGGTAACGGTCAAGGGTGAGGTGAGAAGCCATGATGAGGAAAAGCTGGATAAGGTTACCCGTACCATCGTATCGTCTTTCAAGGGAATCGTGGAAAATTATAACGGGGTGATCTCCGATGACGCATTTCCCCGTCTTGAAGCTGAAATCCGAAAAGATTTTTCCCGTACATATATTCCTGACGATCATCCGGTTGTCACACTTGCCGTTAAAGCCGCAAAAAACCTGGGAAGAAAAATGAAAACAAAGACAAGCGGGGGCGGTGCAGATGCCAATATTTTCTTCGAGAAGGGGATCATGACCGGCGTTTTAGGAACAGGCATGCGAGATATGCATACGGTGCGGGAATCCGTGGGTCTTGAGGATATGGTTCGGGCAGCCGAACTTTTGCTTGAGATCATCAGGGTTCATGCAGAGGGTCAGAAGGGTTAGTGAAAAAGATGAACATCGAACATCGAACGTCCAACATCGAATGATGAATAAAAAAACCAATGCGGAGCGATTTTATCCGGGACGATCTAAACGAACATAACGATCCAAACGAACATAACCAAAAGAACATGATTGCTTATTTTGACTGTTTTTCCGGTATTAGCGGCGATATGACCTTGGGGGCGTTTTTAGACCTTGGGGTGCCTGTAGAATGGCTGAAAGAACAATTGACAAGGCTTCCTTTGGCGGGTTTCGATGTTCGTGTGGACACCATATCTCGTAGCGGGATTACGGCGAAATGCGTTCAGGTACAGGTGGAAGATGACACAACATCGAGAGACCACGCTCAAATCCGGTCACTCATAACCAACAGCCCCTTATCCCGGAACATCAAACAGATGAGCCGTGACATTTTTGAACGGATTGCACAAGCTGAAGCTTTGATTCACGGGTGCACTGTTGACCAAGTGCATTTTCATGAAGTGGGCGGCATTGATGCGATTGTTGATATCGTGGGAACAGCGCTGTGCATGGATTACCTAAATATTAAAACGGTAATTGCGTCACACGTCCCTTTGGGAAAAGGGTTTGTTTCCTGTGAGCATGGAACCCTGCCGGTGCCGGCGCCTGCAACTTTAGGCATCCTTAAAGGGGTTCCGGTTTACGGCACAAAAATACCCCATGAACTGGTTACCCCGACCGGTGCAGCGATCCTTGTTACCCTGGCACAGTCCTATGGGGAGCTGCCGGAGATGATCATTGAAAAAATCGGGTACGGGGCCGGCAAACGAGAGATAGAATCGATTCCCAATCTATTGCGGGTTATTATCGGAACCGACTTTTGGGGTGACACCGGTCAAAGGGCATCCCTTCATAAAGATACGGTTGTGGTGTTGGAAACCTGCATTGACGATATGAACCCGGAGGTGTTCGGATTCCTGATGGATCGTTTGTTTGAACACGGTGCTCTGGATGTCTACTGGATTCCTGTTTTTATGAAAAAAAACAGACCCGGCACACTGGTGCAGGTTCTGTGCCGGAGAGATCTGAAAGAGGTTTTGATTGATTGTATTTTATCTGAAACCAGCACACTGGGCATAAGATATTATGATGCCAAACGGTGCATGCTGACTCGTGAAGACGTTATTATGAATACAGCCTACGGCGAAATTCAGGTCAAACGGATTACGGAGCCGGACGGGAGCGTTCGAATTGTACCGGAGTATGAAGTCTGTAAAACCATCGCACTTGAAAACAAGCTTCCTCTTCGGGTGGTGTATGATACCATTATGAAATCGATATCTACATAATTTTGTAACTTCTCAATAAGTTCTGGTGTATGAAATGATCATGGAAAGCCGCCCGCTGATAATAAAATATAACCTGTCTGGAACTCGTAGCTAAGTGAGCCTAAAGAAAAAACAAATTCAATCATTTAATATTAATTGCTTAAACGTACCATCATAGGTTTAAAAGATGAATAATGTGACTCGCTGTTTTCTCTTAAGGCTCACTAACCTGCTCAAACAGCCAGACAGATTACATTTTATCACCAGCAGGCCCCATAATTTATTGAGAAGTTACATAATTTTATTACAAGATTGAGGTATTGCTTGACAAAGAAGATACCAGGCTATAGAGACGGACCATGAATTTAAAACAGAAATCGGTCATGTTTCTTGCGACCGGCTGTTTTATCGGGAACATCTCTTTTGCTCCCGGAACATTTGGGTCTATCCTGGGACTTCCGCTTTGCTTTTTTCTTTCTAGAATCAATTTGTTGATCGCTGTACTTTTAACCGTAATTTTTATTTTTTTTGCCATATGGATCGCTCAGCGGGCCGAGAAAATAGTAAATACGGAAGATCCGGGCTGTATCGTCATTGACGAAATTGCGGGTATTCTGGTAACATTTATCGGGCTTCCTTTTCATGTGAGCTCCGTTGCTTTTGGATTTCTTATATTCAGAGTTTTGGATATCTGGAAGCCATATCCGGTTGCGTGGACCGAAAGGAAATTATCCGGGGGCGCCAGCATTGTAATGGATGACGTGGTAGCGGGATTTTGCAGCAATTTGCTATTGAGAGGTATATTATTTTTGACAGCTTTGTAAAAAATCCAACCACGAAATTCGCGACGCCTTGAACTTTTTACTTTACCATTTCAATTTAAGTGTGAAGCGATCTAAAATGTTCTAAAGTGTTTAAAGTTTACGAGAGCATTAAATTTCAAATGTAAGGTGAAACAAAAACTTGAAGAAAAAGAAATTAGCTAAATCTGATAAAGAGGAAGTCCTTACAAAAAAAAAGAGCGGTCTTCGAGAAAATATTGAAGCAATCCTTGTGGCTATCGTTCTGGCCTTGTTTATTCGGACCTTTATCATTCAGGCCTTTAAAATCCCTTCGGGTTCCATGAAGCAGACCCTTTTAATTGGAGATCATATCCTGGTCAATAAATTTATTTACGGAGTCAAGATTCCATTTTTAGAGACAACTATTATTCCGGTAAAAAACCCGGAACGCGGGGATATTATCGTCTTTAAATTTCCCGAGGACCCCAGTAAGGATTTTATCAAGCGGGTCATCGGCGTTGCAGGAGATGTAATCGAGGTGCGTGACAAAAAGGTTTATGTGAACCACGCGCTGCTTAATCATGACTACGGAATTCATACGGACCCGCACATTTTTCCTGCAGTTATACAACCCAGGGATAATTTCGGCCAGGTCGTTGTTCCCGAAAACTCACTTTTTGTGATGGGAGACAACCGGGATCAGAGCTATGATAGCAGGTTTTGGGGATTTGTGGATGTAAAGGATGTAAAAGGCAAAGCTTTGATCATCTATTGGTCCTGGGACAAGGAAGATTTCGGGGTTAGGTGGAAAAGAATCGGACAAGTCCTCAATTAAAACAGGTAACGCATGCGGTTTACAAAAAAACATATCCTGGATATGGAATCTCTTTCCGTTGACGAGATTACCTTGATTTTGGACACTGCGGACAGAATGAAGGAGATATCTGAACGGCCCATCAAAAAAGTTCCCGCGTTAAGGGGTAAGACCGTGGTTCTTTTTTTTTATGAACCCAGTACCCGTACCCGCACATCTTTTGATATTGCCGCCAAGCGGCTCAGTGCGGACAGTCTTTCCATATCCGCAAGTTCCAGCAGCATCGTCAAGGGAGAAACCCTGATCGATACTGCGCGAAATATTGAAGCCATGAACCCCGATGTGATCGTCATACGACATAGTTCTGCCGGGGCCCCTCATATGCTGGCAGGCATGGTGAAGCCTTCGATTATCAATGCAGGTGACGGCATGCACGCCCACCCCACCCAATCCCTTCTTGATCTGATGACGGTTAGGGAAAATAAAGGAGAAATATCCGGTCTGCGAATTGCCGTAATCGGCGACATATCTCACAGCAGGGTTGCCAGATCAAACAGTATCGGGTTCACGAAAATGGGCGCCCATGTGGTGCTGGCAGGTCCCCGAACCATGATTCCCAAGGGGGTCGAAGCCCTTGGCGTTTCAGTTACCTACGATGTAGAAGAGGCTATCCGTGATGCAGATGTTATTATGATGTTAAGAATACAAAAGGAGCGACAGCAAGATTTTTTGTTTCCGTCGGAACGTGAGTATTCAACCGTGTATGGGTTGACAAAAGCCAAACTGAAAAAAGCCAAAGAGAATGTGCTGATTATGCATCCGGGGCCTATTAACAGGGGAGTCGAAATTGCTTATGATGTTGCGGACGGGCCCTATTCCATTATTCTTGACCAGGTAACAAACGGTGTGGCCGTGCGCATGGCTCTTTTATATCTGGTGACAGGAGGTGCACGAGATGCTGATGCTGATTAAGGGCGGCAGGGTTATTGACCCGGGAAATTTAGACGGTATAATGGATATCCTTATTGCGGACGGAAACATTGTTGAAATAAAAAAGCCCGGGTTGGCAGGAGGTGAGTATCCGGAAGCAAAAATAATAGATGCGTCGGATAAAATAGTGACCCCCGGTTTGATTGATATGCATGTCCATCTTCGTGAGCCCGGACATGAATACAAAGAAACCATTAAAACCGGATCTCTGGCTGCGGCATTTGGCGGATTTACGGCAATATGCTGTATGCCGAACACGGACCCGGTCAATGATTGCAGACAGGTTACGGAATATATCTTACAAAAAGCGGAGGCAGTGGACACGGTTCGTATTTATCCGGTTGCCGCAATCAGCAAGGGACTTAACGGAGACAGGCTCTGTGAATATGCGGAGTTAAAAGAAGCTGGTGCAGTTGCTGTATCCGATGACGGCAACCCGGTGAGAAACAGCCGGCTCATGCGAAGGGCCCTGGAATATTCAAAAGGATTCGATCTGCCAGTGATTTCCCATTGTGAGGATCTTGATTTGGCTGCCGGCGGCGCCATGAACGAAGG
>JASFHC010000007.1:0-22775 GCA_050123435.1 Desulfobacterales bacterium | reverse complement strand
CAGAGACGACAACAAGCGACTCTGAGCGTGTTGTGGCGTGTTCTACATGATACACTGGTTTTGCTTCATCCTTTTGTACCTTTCATTACAGAAGAAATCTGGCATAAACTTCCGGGCACACAAGGATCCATCATGAAAGCAGCATTTCCTTTCTATTTCGACGATGATGATACTATACAGCGGGATGAGGAAGCAGAATCAAATATGAGACTTATCTCAGGGATAATAACCGGCATCAGAAATATAAGGGGGGAGATGAACATTTCACCGTCATTATCTTTGGCTGTCTTGGCCCAGTCTCAGAACGAATCAACAAAGAAGAACATACAACAGCATCGAGACATGATCATTAACCTTGCCAGACTTAAATCTTTATCTGTGGGAAATGCGGTTAAAAGACCAAAGTCCGCGGCAACGGCTGTTGTAAATGATGCCACGATTTTTGTTTCATTAGAAGGAATTGTCGATTTTGCAAAGGAGATTGAACGGCTTGAAAAGGAAATCAATAAGCTGACTAATGAATCAGCCACGGTTTCAAAGAAGCTGAACAATAAAAATTTTCTCAGAAAGGCACCCATCGAGGTGGTAGAGAAAGTAAAAGCAAAGCACGATCTCCTTGTTGAAAAGCAAGATAAATTGCTGTCCAATCTGAATAAAATAAAAGAACTTGAGGCCTAACCCAAGACTATCATGAACTCAACACAGCATCTCATAACAATAGCTTTGAAAGAAGACATCGGTTCGGGAGATATTACAACGGATAATCTCGTGGATCCCAATCTTGAAGGCAAAGGCGTCATCATCGCCAAAGAACCCCTTGTCATTGCGGGTCTTGATGTGGCCGGTCAGGTTTTTAAGCACCTTAATGACAACGTTATATTTGTACCTGCTTATGTTGACGGCGATCTTGTAAAAGAAGGGGAAATAATAGCAACCGTTAAAGGTAAACTCCGCGCCCTGCTTTCGGGTGAGCGAACCGCTTTGAATTTTCTTCAGCGTCTTTCGGGTATTGCTACCTGTGTGCGTTCATATGTGGATGAACTCAAAAATAAACGCGTTCGCCTTGTGGATACCCGCAAAACCACACCGGGGTGGCGTGTATTGGAAAAATATGCCGTTACGATGGGCGGTGCCTATAACCACAGGATGGGGCTATATGACGGTGTTTTGATCAAGGATAATCACATTGCTGCCTTCGGGGATATAAAAAAGGCAGTTGACCGTATCCGAACCAGGGTATCCCATCTTGTCAAAATAGAGGTGGAGGTGTCTACTTTGGAACAGGTTAAGGATGCTCTGAGGGCCGGTGCAGACGTTATCATGCTCGACAATATGAGCATAGGGCAGATAAAAAAAGCCGTGGCTTTTATTGATGAAAAGGCACTTGTTGAAGTGTCGGGGAATATAACCAGAAGCGGTCTTAAATTCCTGGCAGATGCCGGAGTAGATATCATATCCGTAGGAGCCCTGACCCATTCTGCAGGATGCGTGGATATGAGTATGCGAATCGAGATGGCTGATTAGGTCATATGATACCCGTACGTGATACAATACCTTCTAAAAATTATCCGGTTGTCAATAATACGATCATTGGTATCAACGTAGTAGTATATCTGGTACAGATAATGCTGGTTCCGGATTTAAATCGTTTTACCTATATTTATGGTCTTGTTCCCGCCCGTTATTCGATCCCTCAGATTACTTCTTATTTTACTATGGGCCAGCAGCTTTTCTCTTTGCTATCTTTCATGTTTCTCCATGGCGGATTCTGGCATCTTCTGGGCAATATGTGGTCGCTTTACATCTTTGGCGACAACATCGAAGATCGCCTCGGTCCCTTACGTTATCTCGTTTTTTATCTGATTTGCGGAATTACATCCGGCTTTTCCCATCTTATTTTCAACCTTCATTCCAATATCCCCACCATCGGAGCCAGCGGGGCCGTGGCTGGCGTCATGGGCGCTTATTTGATTCTTTATCCAAATGCAAAGATATTAACATTGATTCCCATTATTTTTATCCCTTGGTTTGTTGAAATTCCGGCGTTTTTCTTTTTAGGTTTCTGGTTTGTTATTCAGTTTATCAGTGCTGCCGGAAGCCATGGAGGTGCTGGCGGTATTGCCTGGTGGGCTCATATCGGTGGTTTTATTTTCGGTATTATTTTTTTAAAGCTTTTGCTTGCCTTGCCCGGGACCGGAATCAGCGTTCCGATTCGCAAGGTGACCGAAAAAAGAAAAACACACCGCCTGCAGGTTATCCGGCCCGTGGGTCCCGGAAAAGATCCTCACCTCTATGGGATAATAACCATCACTTCATTTGAAGCGCTTACCGGAACGCTTAAGCTGGTCAATATCCCCTGGGGGTTTCAAAAACGGCTGGTAAGAGTAAACGTCCCTGCCGGCGTACAAGCAGGTAGCAAGCTTCGGCTGAAAGGTTTGGGCAAAATAACACCCGACGGTCACCGTGGGGATTTGTATCTTAAAGTTTCCATTAGTTAGTGTCCATCCATAAAAGGCATCTTTCGGTCCCCGACGGCGTTCTCGCTCGTTTTCAATCCTCGGAATAGCAAACTATGTCTGCGGTTGAAAACTCGATCGGGCCTTGCCGGAAACCAAAATCTATCATTCCTGGATGGAAACTAACTGAAGTACCAGGCGATAATTTGCGATCCGAAAAACACATAAGCAGCTGCGCCAATAGACAAAAAAGGACCAAACGGGATAGCAAACTTCATATCCTTGTTTTTGATCAGCATCATGGTTATGCCGATGCATGAACCAATAACCGATGACGCAAAAATAGTAAAAATCACCCCTTTCCAGCCGATAATGGTTCCGATCATTGCCAGAAGCTTGATATCACCGCCCCCCATTCCATCTCGTCGGGCAATCAGGTTATATGCCCATGCAACAAACCAAAGACTCCCCCCTCCGAGAACCAAGCCGAGCACCGAAGCTTTAAAAGTAATTGTGGGCAATACAAAAGAAGCGACCAAGCCCATGGGAATTCCGGGAAGTGTGATGATATCCGGTATGATTTGGTGATCGAGATCAATAAAGGTTATTACGAGCAGAGACGAAATAAAAACAAAATACACCAAACTTTCCAGAGACAAACCAAACTTAAAAAACAGACCCATGGCCATACAAGCACTCATTAGTTCAACGGTGGGATAGCGAAAAGATATCGGTGCATTACAACGGCGGCATCTTCCTTTAAGCCACAGATAACTTAATACCGGAATATTGTCATAAAATCGAATATGGCTGTTGCAACTTGGACAGATTGAATGTAGAGGCTCTACAATAGATTTTGAGGTTGGCAACCGGTATATGCAGACATTTAAAAAGCTTCCGATGCAAATGCCGAATATAAAAATGATACTCATGGTCAAAAAATTAAACATGTTTTGTATGTCGTCCTCTTGAATTTATGATTAAATAACGGTAAATAACATCTTCAATTCACATATCTGGCAAATATAATGATTCTGTCTATATATGGTGATGCGGTTCCTGTCAAAACAAGATTTGTTTTATCATGTCGGCCCATTCAAAATCAGACGTTATAATCATTTAGGATTAAAGGCATTAAACCCGAACAATGAGAAGAAAAGACAAAGCAATTACGAATAACGCCGAAATCGAATCAATCATCCGCCGATCCATGGTATGCCGACTGGCAATGGCTAATCAAGACCGTCCGTATATGGTCCCTCTCTGCTTTGGATATAAAGATCATACACTTTATTTTCATTCCGCCGGACAAGGCAAAAAACTCGACATGCTAAAAAAGAACAATTCGGTTTGTTTTGAATTTGATATTGACTGTGAACCCATAAAATCGGATAAAGCTTGTGAATGGGGAATGAAATACAAAAGTGTTATCGGTTTTGGAAAGGCTTCATTCATCGAAGAACTTGAATCAAAACGCAGGGCCCTGGATATCATTATGCAACACTATTCGGGCGAATCATTTGACTATCCGGAAGCTAAAATAAAAAATACGGTGGTGATTAAAGTTAAGATAGAGCATATGACAGGTAAGTATTCGGGATCTAAAATTAACAAAAAACAGCGTAAGACCAGCGTAATTTCCCAATAAGCTATGGTGTGTCAATCGATGTTGTTGACTTTATAATTTATTAAGAAGGTAAAAACCGGGTTGTGAACTCCATGATTTCATGGTGCAATTTTTAAACGATTTAACAAATAATTTGGGAAAAGAAGGTGATGCTATGAGTATTAATGTGGTCGCAAAGATTGATGATCTTGTAACGGTAAAACATGTGCTTGCCAGCGTTTTTGACAAAACCGGTCTTGAAGCATTCATACCCGAACTGCTCAAGATAAATCCTGAAATAAAGATTTATTCAACAGGAGGTACGTACAAGAAAATAAAAGAAATCCTCGGAGAAAAGACTGAGTCCTGTCTCATTCAGGTGTCGGATTACACGGGCCAGCCGGAAACCCAGGGCGGTCTTGTAAAGACACTCGATTTTAAGATATATCTCGGGCTGCTCACCGAAACGTACAATGACGCCCATAATGATGATATAAAACGAACGGGGTCCGTTCATATCGACATGGTTATCGGTAATCTCTATCCTTTTAAGGATACGATCTCAAAACCGGATGTAACCGTCGAGCAGGCCCGTGGGAATATCGATATCGGAGGGCCGTGTATGATAAGAGCCTCGGCCAAAAATTATTTACGGGTGGCATCTGTTGTTGACCCCTCCGACTATAAATCGATTATATCCGAGATGAGAGCAAATCACGGGGCCATATCTTTGGGACTTCGTTATCGGCTGGCACAAAAGGCGTTTGGATATACCGCCGTCTATGACCGAACGATCGCCGATTTTTTGGGTTCCAGAGCCATTGAGGATGTAACGGAATGTTATGAATATTAGGAGACGATATCACCGTTATCTCATACAATCTAAGCCAAACAAGCTGTAACAAAAAGTGTATCACGAAAGAACTAAAGTAATAATATTCTTTCGCGCGTTTAATCTGTCGTGTTTTCGTGATTATATTTAACCATTTTCTGCCGGAAAGAAGGAGCAAACAATGACACAAGATCTGAAAAAAATGTATCGAACAATAATGGATGACCACTTCCCTCCCAATATGGAAATCAGTTTTGTAGATCAGGATAAAAGGCAAACCCTGTTTTATGAAAAAGTTGCCTGGACCATCGATAACATCCAAAAAGGATTGAGATACGGTGAAAATCCCGGTCAGGAAGCAGCGCTTTACAAATTGGCAAACGGAAACCTGATTCTGGGGGAAACCGAAACCATCCAGCCGGGCCAATATCTGGCTTCAGACATCGAGCTGTTGCAATCCGGAAAGCATCCCGGAAAAACCAATCTGACCGATGCAGACAATTCCTTGAACATTCTGAGATATTTTGTGGATAAACCCACGGTGGTCATTGTCAAGCACAACAATCCATGCGGTGTCGCCCGATCTGATACATTGGTAGACGCCTATGAAAAGGCAAACATTGCGGATAGGGTGGCGGCATTTGGAGGATGCATTGCAGTCAACAGAGCTGTTGACCGGGAGACGGCTCAAGCCATTACCGAACAATACGCCGAAGTTGTCGTTGCCCCTGATTTTGAAGAAGGGATCATGGATATCTTTGCCCAGAAAAAAAATCTCAGGGTTATCCGTATTGGAAATATTGACCGCTTGCAGACATTTGTGGGTAAAAGATGTGTGGAATTCAAAAGCTTGATAGACGGCGGTATTATCGCCCAATGGTCTTTTGTCCCTGCCGCTCGCACAAAGGCGGATCTAACACTTGCCCAATGCGAATATAAAGGTAAGCAATACCGGATCAACCGGGCGCCCACCGAACAGGAATACGAAAACATGCTCTTCGGCTGGCTAGTGGAATCAGGTGTTACATCAAATTCAGTCATCTATGTTAAGGATGAAGTCACAGTAGGCATTGGAACCGGAGAGCAAGACCGGGTGGGCGTTGCAGAAATTGCAAGGGACAAGGCCTATCGGAAGCTAGCCGACCGTTACTGCTTTGAAATGCATGGTATTCCTTATAACGATCTAAAAGACAAAGATAAAAAAGCGGAAATTGATGATAAGGTTTCCAATGAAAACGGAGGGCTGATTGGCGCTGCCATGGTCAGTGATGCCTTTTTCCCCTTTAGAGACGGTGTTGATGTGGGTCTAAAAGAAGGGATAACATCTGTGATTCACCCAGGTGGATCAGGAAATGACTACCAGTCGATCGAGGCCTGTAATGAGGTCGGCGCAACAATGGTCTATACCGGGCAGAGAAGTTTCAAACATTAAACAAATTTTAAATAAGCATGAACAACATCTTTATGATATGAAAAGCCCCGCCAAGCCTTTTGACGGGGCTTTTTTGCCTGCGGTTATTTTTTTTCATGCCTTGATCTTATAAAAAATCCTCATTTATGGATGGACACTAACTGATAGATACTTCCAAATCTTCAACAAATACTTTGTTCTTATCTGATATTTTATATCCTAACGCCAAAAGAATCTTTCGTTTTGTTTCTATTCTGCATGCTCGGCCTTGCTCGATTCGTGTAATCGTTACAGTTGATATATTGGCTTTTCGAGCAAGCTCAGCCTTGCTTATCATGAGAGATTCTCTTAATTCTCTTAGGTAATTGTTACTCATGTCGTGAACCCTGAAACCGGCTTGTCTTCATCTTGAATACAATAAGCATATTATTCTGATCTTTTATCGTTACCATATAATTAGTTAGTGTCCATCCATAAATGGTAGATTTTGGTTTTCGGCAAGGCCCAAGCGAGTCTTCAACCGCCCCAGTACGATCTGCCGGACCTACGGGGCAGGCAGGCATAGCGCGCTATTTCGAGGATTGAAAACGATCGAGAACTCCGCCAAGGGCCAAAAGATGCCATTTATGGATGGACACTGGTTAGCCAACCTCGACATCCTCGATATCCGGTAATTCGTTCGCGGAAAACGCAACAAATAAGCAGACCATAACAAAACACAGACAAAAAAAGGTCGCTATTGCTACAATCATCAGTAAGATTTTAAACATGATTGCTCATCACCTTAATTTTTTATGTAAAAATAAATTTTTGCAAAACCCGTCATAAATATTATGTCTGTGTTATTCTTAATATATGCAAATAACATGCAAAATCAAAAAGTTATGGCGATATATTTTATATTTATAAGAAATTCAATTTGTTATGGATGTCACAGGGCAGAAACTACGATGCGAATTGATTGAACACTAATTGAAATTGTGGAATAAATTACAAAAAAAATATGAAAAGATTTCCATACTTTCAGGATAAGACAAGAATAGATAACTGAGGAGTCGAGGCGTTTTTTTCGATTCCATAGCTCCATAAATAATCAGCGACTTCATCATACAAACTCAACCATAAGGGTTCGTAAAGATAGAACAGAAACTATGGTTCCAAATAATTATGGTATATGGCCACCCATTCTTTATCTTGAAAAGATTTTAAATTGCTCCAAATATTCTTGAAGTTTTATCTTGTTTCTCACATCCAATTGTGGGCAATTCTCAGGGTTTTTTTTCCCTTCAGCTACCAATACTGCAAACACCATACACGTAGGTTGGCCACATTCTTGACAGTTGGTTTTGGGTAATCTTTTGAGAATATCTAGAACACCAGGTTTTTTTACCACCTCAAAACTCGGCTCTATTTCTTTGCGTCTTTTCCAGGTATCATTAATCTCTTTCTTAAGCCATTTTAGTATGTTATCAGCCTCGTCTTCGTCTTTTACTATATTGATGCCAATCTCTTTAGCATATAAAGTGATGAGTTTTCCGTTGAATTTTAAGGTAAGTGAAGGAGGTTTTTTAATGTACTGGTGGCCGTTGAGCACAGTATTTAGATATGGGAGTACATCGCTTATATTTTCATCAAGATAAGCAACACATCTGAGATGTCGTGCCTCCGGGTTTGGAGGCCGACAGAATTCCTTTATGTATTGTTTTAGCAGCATACGAAATTCTCTTTTCTTTTAAAAATGAAGTAAGTGTTAGCGGGGTAAACCTCCTCGTTTCGCTCCGGTGTCTGTGTGTCTGGTCATTTCAATGACGAAGCCACTCCACCAATATCGTTACACGAGAAAGCATACTCTGTGAACACCTACAGAATGATAATTAAATAATCGCTCAAGTTACATCATTCATTTCGCATTGATCTTGGCAGCCATCTTGGCATTGAACTTAGCAGAATCGATGATGAACCTATCGTGGGTTCCTTCAGAAATCTTATCAATGCCGTCATCGGCAACGATGGAAAAGACAAGCTTTCGGCCTTCCACTTCTTCTAATTTAACGTTTACTGTAACGGTCAGACCGGGGGGTGTAGCAGCGATATGATTTAATTTTAAATCGATGCCGACGGTTTGCTCACGGGGCCAGTCTATATGAGGATTGACGGCTTGGATACATGTCCATTCAAATAAGCCCACCATAAAACCGGTAGCTAAAACTTTCGGCATTGATTGAAACTCCGAAGATTCAGGATAAAGATGAGGTACGGTTTTGTTTTCTGGGATCTTGAATTTAAATGTATAGGTTAAACCCGGCTGCAAAGAATTTTTCATGATTCACCTCCATGGGCAGATTTTTATTGTTCAATGTTACTATTTCTGTTAATTTTATGTTAGTCAAATTAATTGTTTTAATGAATTTAATTAGTGAGACTTATTTTAAATGGAGTGGCAACAAATCATAGGATTTTACTACGTGGCCAAGCTTGGCAGTTTTACGAAAGCTGCCGATGCGACGTTTCGAACCCAGTCAGCCCTGAGCCAACAGGTTAAAAACCTTGAAGAAGAACTAGGATGCCGGCTCTTGGAAAGGATCGGCAGACGTAAATTGCGTTTAACGTCGGCCGGTCAAAGATTTTTTAAATTTTCAGAGACAAGCCTGGAACGATACAGGTCCCTTACTGAAGAACTCAACGAGTTAAAAGGGTTGCAAAAGGGTCTGTTGAGAATGGCCGCGCCTTTCACAACGCTCTACCATTTAGTTCCCTTTGCGCTGAAAAATTATATCAAACAATTTCCAAATGTTGAGTTGACCATACTGGATCGGTCACAGCACAATATTCTCGATCTGATAAAAAATGGGGATATCGATTTTGGCCTGGTACTGAAATCCAATGTCCCAAAAAATCTCTCTTCGCTTCGCTGGAGGAAGGTGAGAACCGTTTTAATGACACCACTAGGACATCCCTTGACCAAAGCTAAAAGAGTCGCATTGAAACAAATTGGAAAATATCCCCTGATTTTACCCCCCATAAATCTAAAATACCGTAGTAACCTGGAAGAGAAGTTTCAAAAACTGGGTATTGATTACCACGTCATCATGGAATCTTCTAACGTTGAATTAAGCTCTCTGTATGTGGAGATGGGACTCGGGATATCTTTTGCTACCATCGTTACGGACTTACCGGAGCTGAAAAGGAGAAAGTTGGAATTTTTGTCAATGGATCATTTGTTTAAACCGGATTACATCGCAGTCGTTATGCGGAAGGACAAGACCCTGACATCATACAAGAGAGCCTTTATTAAAATTCTATTTGGAGAAACACCTGCAAATACCGCTGAACGACATTGATTCCCTGGGGGAGCTTTACAAAATGCCCTTGAAATTGCTCATTATAATTCATATGTTACGGTGAAACTCGTATGGACTCATAAAGGAAACCGATATGTCAAAAAAAGCTTTGATTGTCGTTGATATGTTAAACGATTTTATTGATAAAAACGGATCGCTCTATTGCGGCGACACCGCGCGGTCGATTATACCTTTTATTCAAAAAAGGCTGGAAGCCTCCAGGAATCGTGGAGACCTCGTAATCTACCTGCAGGATTCACATGACAAAGACGACAAAGAGTTCGAAAGGTTCCCGAGTCATTGTGTCTCCGGTACCCGAGGTAATGAAATTATTCATGAACTTACGCCTGAACCCGGGGACAAGGTAATACCCAAAAAACGATACAGCGGTTTTTATGGAACCGATCTTGAGAGTATCCTTGAATCTGCGGGTGTTGATGAGGTCGAAGTGGTGGGCGTCTGCACGTCGATTTGTGTGATGGACACGGTAGGCGGATTGGCAAATCGTGACTATAAAATTACCGTCCCGGCCAAGGGGGTTGCCGATTTTGATCAAAAATTCCATGAATTTGCATTAAAACGGATGAAACAGCTTTACGGAGCCGGCATCTCATGACAAAAACACACAGGGCAGGCCCCCTTTTTACCGATCTTTACGAGTTGACCATGGCGGCCAGTTATTTTTCGCAACAGGTGGTTTCTACGGCGACCTTTTCACTTTTTATCAGAGATAATCATTTAAAAAGGAACTTTTTTGTTGCCGCTGGGCTCGAGGATGTTCTGAATGAGCTGGCGGCATTTCGCTTTTCCGAGCAAGACATAGAATATCTTGAAACCACCGGCGTATTTTCAAACGATTTTCTTTCATATCTGTCCGGACTCCGTTTTTCAGGGGAAATTTTTGCCATGCCGGAAGGCACGATCTTTTTTGCCAATGAACCTGTTCTGGAAGTAACGGCGCCGATTATTGAAGCCCAGATGATCGAAACTTTTTTGCTCAACACCATCGGTTTTCAGAGCATGATCGCCTCAAAATCGGCCAGATGTACTCATGTTGCTGGCAACCGTCCGCTGATCGACTTTTCCCTGCGACGGACTCAGGGTCAGGATGCCGGGCACAAAGTTGCCCGAAGCACATATATTTCCGGTTTTGCGGCGACAAGCAATGTTCTCGCCGGTCACATGTACGGCATCCCCATATCCGGAACAATGGCCCATTCCTATGTCGAGGCATTTAGCGATGAACTTGTGGCATTTTCCGCTTATTCAAAAACCTTTCCCGATAACTCCATATTTTTAATCGATACCTACAATACCATCGACGGTGCAGAAAACGCCGTTACGGTAGCAAAACAGATGAAAGAAAACGGGCACTCCCTCGTCGGCGTACGCCTTGACAGCGGAGACATGGCGGACTTGAGCAAAAAAGTGCGAAAAATCTTCGATGACGCTGGTCTTTCTAATGTTAAGATCTTTGCCAGCAGCGGTTTTGATGAGTATAAGATTGCAAAGGTTATTGCCGAAGGCGCCAAAATCGATGCATTTGGAGTCGGTACCAAAGTGGGTGTTTCCGCAGACGCACCTTATCTTGATGCGGTATATAAAATGGTTCATTTCGAGGACCGTGATGTCAGGAAATTGAGTCCCGGCAAGATTACCCTGGCCGGTGAAAAGCAGGTCTTCAGAAAATCGGCTCCAAACGGTCGCTATCTGGAAGATATCATCGGTTTGAGAGACGACATCATTGATCAGGCGAAGCC
The DNA here is from genome assembly GCA_050123435.1 of Desulfobacterales bacterium. Lineage (GTDB taxonomy): Bacteria > Desulfobacterota > Desulfobacteria > Desulfobacterales > UBA11574 > S5133MH16. Next base: position 11,369 of record JASFHC010000007.1, on the reverse strand, counting down.
TCTGCTGAATAAAGTTATGGAAAACGGAGAAATACTACGTCCGCATCCTCCGTTGCAGACGATCCGGGATCGATTCAAAAAGAATTTTGCCTTGCTGGGTGATCGCTACAAATCGATTTTCGAACATATCGCTTACCCGGTTAAACTCAGCAAATCTCTCCAAAAACTTCAGGAAAGAGCCTAACAGCATTTTATATTCCCCAATTCTAATGGAATCTGGTTTGAGATTTTTTCAAAGATGGCAAGACCCCGACAAAAAATACTTATTTCTAAAATAATAAGATTATGCTATATCTAAGTAAAATTTTTCAAGATACTATATCATGGAAAGAGAACAATGGAACAGTCAAATAGGGTTTGTTCTGGCAGCGGTGGGTTCCGCCATCGGGCTCGGCAATATATGGCGCTTCAGTTACATGACCTATAAGCATGGAGGAGGCGCATTTTTAATCCCTTATCTAACCGCTCTCTTTACCGTAGGCATCCCGTTATTAATACTTGAATTTGCAATAGGACATGAGAGGATAGGATCCGCCCCTCTTGCGTTCACAAAAATTAATAAAAAATGGGAGTGGCTCGGCTGGTGGTCCGTTACTTTTGTGATGTTCGGCATTGTTCTGTATTATATCAGTATTATTTCCTGGTGCTTAAATTATTTCATTAAATCCTTATCCCTAGCCTGGGGAGATGATCCCAACAGTTATTTCTTCAACCAATTTTTAGCCATCAGCAAATCCCCTTTTGAGCTGAAAGGGATTGTTACGCCTATTTTTACCGGTGTGGCGTTTATATGGTTCATTAACTGGGCTATTGTGTATAGAGGGGTAAAAAAAGGATTAGAGGTTGCAAATAAAATATTTATGCCGTTGCTTCTTGTTCTCACGGCCATCCTGGTTTTCTGGTCTCTTACCCTGGATGGTGCAGGCGCCGGTATAAAAGCCTATTTAAAACCGGACTTTACCATGCTTGCCAAACCCAGGATATGGATAGATGCTTTCAGTCAGATTTTTTTCACCCTTTCTCTGGGCTTCGGTATTATGATTGCCTATGCGAGTTATCTGCCGGAAAAAGCCAATTTGACACGGGGAGCTTATTTTACCGCTTTAATCAACAGTGGGTATTCCATCTTTGCCGGTTTCGCCGTTTTTGCAGTGCTCGGCTTTATGGCGGCCTCACAGGGTCAGGAAATATCAAAAGTTGTTTCAGAGAGTATCGGACTTGCTTTTGTTGCCTATCCAAAAGCGCTGTCTATAATGCCCGGCGGAAATATCTTCGGAGCTGTTTTCTTTCTCTGCCTGGTGGTCGCCGGGGTATCCTCTTCGATCTCAATTGTAGAGTCTTTTACCTCCGCAGTGGTTGACAAATTCGGCATCAGCAGAAGGAAGTTTGTTACTATTCTCAGTATACTCGGTTTTATAGGCTCCATTATCTTTACGACAAATTCCGGTTTGTTTTGGTTGGATATTGCCGATCATTTTTTTACCCATTACGGGCTGTTAATCGTGGCTATCGCAGAGTGTCTGCTCGTGGGATGGCTGTTTCATATAAAAATAATACGGCAGCATATTAACAAAATATCGTCTATCAAAGTCGGCGCTGGATGGGAATTTTTTATTAAAGTTTTTACTCCGGCTGTACTTCTAGGGCTTTTGACCATGGATTTTTACAATGAACTGAGCAAACCCTATGGAGGCTACTCCTGGACGGCAGTTGTTTTAATCGGCATCCTCTGGCTGCTGATAAATCTGGTCATCGCTTTTATCCTGGCCTCAAGACCCTGGAAGACTCAGCACCATAAAATAAAAGGCCGGGGAGAAATTCAGGAATAAGGAGTCATAACTAATTGTGAAAAAGGTAGGAATTGTCGTAAAAGCCGATGCCGAGGCAACCAAAAAAGCCGATGAACTTGAAAATTGGCTGCGTTCAAAAGATATAGATGTTATCAGAAAAGAAAACCTGCCTCCAAGACGCAGAATTGCAGACAGAGATACATCTTGTGCTCCGTCGGATCTTCTTTACATTTTCGTGCTTGGAGGAGACGGGACTTTTTTGAGTGCGGTTCGCTGGATCGGAGACCAGAACATACCGATTATCGGAGTCAAATTCGGTGAAGTCGGTTTTCTAGCGGAAACCGTCGAAGAGGAACTTTTTTCTGCGGCCGAGGCTGTTTTAAATAACGAGTTTAACACAGAACTCAGGATGCGGCTTCTGGTTAAAGTCATCTGGGGCGAAAAAGAACTGACCTGTGAAAGCGTGTTGAACGATATTGTCATCAACAAGGGTGCGCTTGCAAGACTTGCTCATATCGAAACGTATATAAACGATCACTATTTGACCACTTACAGTGCAGACGGACTTATCGTTGCAACTCCCACCGGTTCGACCGCCTATTCACTTGCTGCCGGCGGTCCTATAATCCATCCGGCAGTTGAGGGTATCTTAATGACACCCATATGCCCGTTTACTCTGACCAACCGTCCCCTGATTGTTCCTGACTCAGCAAGCATTAAGATCAGACTTGGGAAAAAATCATCGGATATCATGCTGACATTTGACGGCCAGGCCGGTCTCGAAATCAATGAAGAGCATACCATCATTATCCGGAAAGGTCTCTATCCCGTTAAAATGATCACATTGCCGGGCCAGCATTATTTTGATGTGCTCAAGGCCAAACTGAGGTGGAGCGGTGGCCGCGTTTAACCGCTCGATTTTTTAACAATACCATGGTCTATTTTTTCAACTACCACCCAGAAAAAAAAACGGCCACCACTTTCAACACGGGCATTAAAGCCCTGCTTCTTTATCATATCGACAACTTCATAAGAAGAATTGAAAACACTGCGCATTAACGCCAGCTTTTCCGCCAGAGCGACCAATTTAATAATGAAATTATCGATATTCGGCTCTTCTATCACCAAACGCCCTCCGGTTTTGAGCACGCGGAGCAATTCTTGAATCGATTCCCTTTGATCGCAAAAATGATGCAGGGCGTCTACCACTATAATCCGTTCAAAACTCTCATTGGGAAAAGGAAGTTTTTCTACGTGCGTCTGAACCGTCAATAAACGGCCTTTTTTTTTGGCTTGTTTCAGCATAGACAATGACAAATCGCATACCACAGTTTCATCGATCATGGATCGAAAGTGGGATGATACCCGGCCGGTTCCACCGCCGGCATCAAGCATGCGACCTCTGGTGGGTAATTTCAGCAAATCGGTCAAACGATTCAAATCGAGTTTATGGATAACCCGATCATAAAACGGCGCAATAATGTCAAAATGATCAAACATGACATGTCGTCCAAACCCGGATATTTCAATGAAAACTTTAGAAAGGCCTTTTTATTGATCCCGATTTCTTCGGGTTAGGATTTGGACAATTCGCTCTTTACCGTATTATAAAGGTCCAAAGCCTTATCAGGTTGCTCATTATCGTGGACAACGGCTCGCACCGCCTGGATCATTGCAATGGGTGATTCAGACTGGAAAATATTTCGTCCCATATCTACGCCACTGGCTCCTTGTTGAACCGCATTATAAGCCATGGTAAGGGCATCCAGTTCAGGAATTTTCTTGCCGCCGGCCATAACAATAGGAACGGGACAAGAGGCACAGACGGTTTCAAAGTTTTTTTCAATATAATATGTTTTGATATAATGTGCTCCTAATTCTGCACATATTCGGGTAGCCAATCTAAAATAACGCGCATCTCGGTCCATATCCTTACCAACTGCGGTCACAGCCAATGTTGGGATGCCGTAGCGGGTTCCCATGTCCACCATACGAGTCATATTGATGATCGACTCTTTTTCATATTTACCGCCGATGAATACCTGAATCGCCATGGCGCAAACATTCAGCCGTATGGATTCTTCTATATCAACAGCAATCTCTTCATTGGAAAGCTCTTTGAGTATACTGGTTCCACCTGAAACCCTAAGAACGATGGATTTTGTTATGGAAGGAGGGACAAGACTTCTTAAGATTCCCCTGGTAAGCATTAAGGTGTCCGCATATGGGGTCAAAGGAAGAATATTAAGATCTATACGTTCCAAACCGGTCGTAGGTCCTTGGAAATAGCCATGATCTATGGCCAGCATGACCGTGCGACCCGACTCGGGGTTGAAGATCTGGGCAAGTCTGTTTTTCATTCCCCAATCTAGAGAATTTGATCCTTTGAGAAAAAAACCCTCTGTTTTTTGAGGAATGTCGGTATAAAACTTTTTTGCCTCTTTCAACTCATCAATATCAGCCATTTTATTTTCTCCTTTCCATTTCATCACGATAATTAAACGTCCCGGAATTTCTACAGCTATATGAAATCAATAACCTTTTTATGGCAACCTTTTTGTGCCATCGGAATGGAATACTGGAATGAAGGAATGTCGGATTTCCACGCTCCATTACTCCAACCGCGTAAGGATTAGGCAGAGCCAATATTTCTGACTACGTCTTAGGATCTTGATTTCTAAGTCAGATTATATCACTCTAATATTGCCACCATCAATCGGGATCTGAGCACCTGTAGTCTTGGCAAAAGCAGGACCAACCATAGCGCATACCAAAGTGGCTACGTCTTTGGACGATACTTCGGTTTTTAAGCAATTATTTGTTTTATATTCTTCCACTGTACATCCGTATTCACAGGCGCGGCTTTCCAAAACTTCGGGTGTCCAAAGGGCTGTATCGTAAACCGCATTGGGGTGCACGATATTTACGCGGATGCCGTCACACCCAAGCTCTAGTGCGGCGATTCGGGCCAGTTGGGTCTGTCCGGCTTTGGCCACAGAATAGGCGGCAGCACCCGGGCCGGGAGCAGGAACGTTTTTAGAAGAGATAAATACAACCGTAGCGTCAATACCTTGTCGTAGATAGGGAATACATATCTTTAATAGCCGTTGATTGCTGCTCAAATTGATTTCCATGCTCCTTTCCCAGGTCTTTTCATCCATGTCTTCAATTCTCTGGCTATCTGGAAAAATTCCCGCGTTAAGGATTAAAATATCAAGACCACCAAAACAACGAATAGTCATCTTGACGGCTTTTTTTACAGCCCTGTTATCTGTAATATCACAATGAGCACCTACCATGTCTTGCTGGTTTAATATCTGCGTAATTTCAGGATTAATATCAAGGCCCACTACAGCAGCGCCTTGCTCATGCAGCATCTCCGTACAGGCAAGACCAATGCCACTGGCGGCCCCGGTTATCAACGCTACTTTACCTTGTAATTCATGAGAAATACTATCTTTGTGCAATTTGGCCTGTTGCAACTCCCAATATTCCATATCAAAGATCTGTTCCTCCGATAAAGGTTTCCACCCTCCAATGGCTTCACCCCATTGGATCGCTCGAATCGTATGATGAATGATATCCGAAACAACGGTCGTTTCCTTTACACTTCGGCCAAAAGCTATCGTGCCATGTTGGGGCCAAATTCCCCATCTAGGGGCCAGATCAAGGCAAGTCAGATGACCATCTGTATTTCTGTCAAAATACGCTTTATATGATGAAGAATAATCAGCTATTTCCTGCTCCACATTCTTCCCCAAAATCACCGGATTTGGCTTGGTATGAATAAGATGATCTGAAGTTATAGGACCACGGGTGGCAATCAAATCGACATCGGAAAGGCCGGCAAATCCACAGGATTCGGGGCTTTTATCCAGTTTGGCCAACATAGCACTCCCTTTTTCCAAGGAAACATAGCGACGGATTCGAGATAGTGTGAGCAAATCTTCTTTGGAATCCGCTTTCGCAACATGATCCAGCGCGCCTTGTTTTTGAAGATAATCTTCTGCGAGTGAAGCCAGATATATCATCCGTTCATAACTGGTTTGGGCATCATCTGCAAAAGTAAAGACACCATGATGCATAAGGATCATACCTTGGAATTTATTCCAATTTCCATTTCGAGTCATTTCGTATATTTTTTTTGCCAACCTAAATCCCGGCTTGATATACGGCACAATAAGAACCTGGTCCTTATATATTTCACGAATTAGCGCTTCACCGCTTTTGTTATGTGTTATTGTTATAACAGCATCAGCATGAGTGTGATCGACATATTTAAAAGGGATAATCGCGTGTAAAATAGCTTCAATGGAAGGGTTGGGGGCAGTAGGATCGGTCATTGCCAACCTTTGAAGCCTGACCATATCCGTATCTGTTAACCGTTCCAGTGTAACCATTCGTTTGAGCTCTTCCAATCTGAGAGGCGCAAACCCTTTAGCGTGAATCTTAGACAGATCATAACCACTTCCTTTAACAAAAAGAATTTCTTCACTGTCCCCAAAAAAATTCTTTGTCCTGGATTTCACAGAGGTATTTCCTCCGCCATGTAAAACTAATCCGGCTTCCTGACCCAATAATCGGGAAGTATAGACTCGCAATTGCAACGGATCACTGGTGAAAGTTTCTGCCACATTATCGTTCCACAAACTTTTCATTACATCACCTTAATAATATAGAAATTTCTTATTTTAGTCCGCCGCTGAACCTCATATAAAACCGCAAAATGATTTTATTGCCCGTTGAAAAAGTTTAGAAAAATGAGACTTGAGAGTCAAGAATGAATGTGCTCTATGACAGGGTGTTAACATATTGATAATAAAGTTTCGTGTTTATCTTGACATTACACTTTTTACAACTTAATTTTCAAACCAAAAAACGTGTTGTAACCTATTAAGGATTATTAAAAAAGGTAATTTGACATGCTGCCTGTTATTTCTATTGTAGGAAAATCCAAATCCGGAAAGACCACACTGATCGAAAAGCTAATTCCTGAACTTAAAAAACGGGGATACAGGGTAGGGACGGTTAAACACGCCTCGCATGATTTTGATATGGATAAAAAAGGAAAGGACAGCTGGCGTCACAAAACAGCTGGTGCGGATACGGTCATTGTCGCTTCCAGAAAAAGAATCGTCATGGTAAAAGATGAAAAATTTATACAATTGGAAAGCATCGAAAAATATTTTGATGGCGTGGATCTTGTGATCACTGAAGGGTTCAAAAAGGAAAAAAGACCCAAAATAGAAGTATATCGCTCCCATAAAAACAAACCCCCCATTTGCAAGGATGATGAAACCGTCATAGCCCTCGTTACAGATACGGATATCAGTGTAGAGGTTCCGACATTTGGTTTGGAAGAGATTAAAGCACTGTCGGACCTGATAGAAAAAAAATATTTATGAACCGAGAAGATCTGAAACACTCAAAACAAATCACAGGGGCGGTATCACATGCACATGATTACGTGAACCATTGTCTGAAACCGTTGTTTTTTATTAAACGCTGTGGAAGGTGTCGGAATAAAGGAAATAACATATGAAAGAAATTTTTGGGTTGGTTATAATTGTAGGGATTTGGTATCTTTTGCAGGCCTATATTCTGCCAAAAATAGGAATTTCTACCTGACTGAAAGATTCTTGTCGGGTGACAAGCAAAAAAAATAATGTCAAACATAAAACTTCAAGGGAAAATTAAGGAGATCACAGGTATTGTTTTGTAAAAAATCGAGTTCATCAACGATTACGAACTCATAACCTGAATGTCAACCCTATAATTTCCCCGCCTGGACCCGGAATCAATCTTTATCTTTTCAGCAACAACACCTTTACCTTTAAATATGGCAATAGTGGTATTAAACTGCAGATTGTCAAGAGTTTTGCCAACCTCAAAACTTTCCAGCAACTCTTCCTTGTGGTCTTCTATGAATAAAGTGATTACATTTCCTATTTGAAAACGGACATCAAGAACAAATGTCACTCCCTCTAACGGCCCATCAACCAAAGTTATTATCATGGAACAGATATCGGGAATCTCGCCATTGGTTATTTCAAGCTTTTCAACAGCTGCGGGATTCTTTAATTGCAGGGAAATATTTTCTTTAAAGTTATCGAAACGGAACACTTCAAGAAACAGACGGATTGTTATCAACTGGCTCTTTGTAAAAATATCGCTTGACTGCCATTTTTGAAATTGAATGACAGCGTCCTCTATGGAACTACGTGCCATATGGCAGCGCAAAATATTTTTAGCAGCATTCATTCGGATAGGATCCTTTTTTAACAACTCGTTTAAATCTTTTAAAGCTCTATCGAACTGACCGAACTTGGCCAGTGTTATGGCTCCTTCAAGAGTTGCCGCATCTTTGTCTTTTCCTGTTGTTTCAGAGAATAGTTCCTTGATAACATCCTGATCTTTTTCTGACACTTCAGGCAATGCGGGCTGCTTTTGTATTCTTTCAAGATCTTTTTTTACGGCGTTAATTTTCTTTGTAATAATGTCTATCAGATTTTGCGCATCTTTTATTAACTCGGTTTTCTGAATTAAGGCTGCTGCATCTTCATATTTCCCCTTTGCCTCGAATAATAATCCCTGGGATCGATAAAGCTTTGCCGTCTCTAACAAGTTTTTTAGCCGTTTTTTAACATCCATAATTGCTCTCAATTAATCAAAATTTTTAATCCGTTTCGATTACCTCCGAGCGGTATGCTCTATGCTCAGGAGGCAGGCCGGTTCCGTTTGCGGGGTTGTCCGGATCAGATATTAGCTAGTTTCCATCCGGAAATGGCCCTTTTTCGCAATCTCTGCGTCAATCTTCGAAATCCCTTGTGCGGCGTACTAATTGTGCGCCTCCGCGGAATTCCTTGATTTTCTTGACCTTGCGAAAAATTGCTCATTTCTGAATTGGAAACCAAAGTTGCGCCCAATAAAGATAAATGAATGGACATTAGCTAAACATATACAGCCCAAGAGCCCTGTCATAGAGATCGACGGAAAAAAATTCAACACCGATATACGGGCCGCGCATATTGCTTATAGCCCCCTTTTTTTTGATTAAAGATCTCGTTTTGTTATCCAGATGAAACTCCAATAACAGTTTATCACCTATATTCAATTTTTGACTTGCACTTTCGTCGGTCTTAAAGCTTAATCCGGCACGAGTAATATCTTTTACTGTCATTGAACCCTTAGATGCTTGCTCTCCGGAAACAAGACAACTATATTTTCCCTGAAGATTTGTTATTTTTCTGTACCTTTTTCTTCTTTCCAAAAGAACAATATACAAATATCCGCAGCTACATTTGTGTTGCAACTGGACCAAGTATTTAGAACCCAATTTTTCAGATACATCTACAGATTTTGATTTTTCGCATTTAGGGCAAATAAGTATAGCCTTATTATCTTTGTAAATAAAAACTTTTTCCGTCATTTTAGCAGCCATGCTTTATTATTATAAGCTAATTTCATATCATATCATATTACTTTTGGGCGATGCAAGGTTTCTTGTTTTTCGTGAAGAAATTATAGCGTTATATATTTTGAATTTTTTCCAACTGGATTTCAAGAGGTTTCATCTCTTCCTCACGACCGAACTCTTGCAAGCGTTTTCTGAGTTTTTCCATCTCTTCTTTGAGTTTCGGCAACAATTCTTCGTTTATCTTTTGCCGCACCGACCGGCTGGATCGCTTCATTTCTTCTAACAGGCGGTGAAATTCTTTTTCGAGCTTTTTGAATTCTTGGCTTTCCGGAATACTTTTCAAGTCTTTCGAGAATTGTTCAAACTGTTTTTCAAAATCTTTAAGCCCGTTCTCAATTTCACCAAAAAGCTGATAAAAAAAGACTGAAGTTTCGGTGTAACCTTGTACGGTCGCATTATTTTTTAATAGTTTTCCATCGTTACGGATCCGAATCATCTCAACAGCCTTATTCTGCTTGTTCTGGGGATCAGTAATGATAAAAAATCTGGAATGCTCTGTGGCGTGGTCAGCAAAATCTTTTTTTATAGCGATATCGACAATGAAAAGATCTTCATCAGGATAAAGCAGATTTTTAACGGTGCCGATATGATCTTGTCCAAAAATGACCCGATTTCCTTGTTTCAGCCCCTGAACTTGATGAAACCGGATTTTAAGGTTGAGGGAATTCTCTTTACACGCAAGAAAAACAAACGGCACTATGAGTAAAACCAAAGTTCTTTTCAGCACGTAAAACTCCTTTCCATCTGTCTGATAAGTATCTATTTGAGATTCGTATTATAATAACGGCGCATCCATGTCAAACAAGATAACATTTCGTATTTGACACCCAGCCTAACCATATATTAAATATAATATATCAAAAAAACCCAAATTTATTATTTTGATAATGGATTAAAAAGAAATCAGGAAACAAAAGGGAAATTATGGTTTATAAAAAATTTAATCTAAACTACAGCGGTCAAAACATTAAGGTAAAAAATGACCTGATTTGTTTAACAGATTTTTGGAAGGCTGTGGGGCGTCCTAAAAACAAATCCGCTCCCCAATGGCTGCGTCTTCCCCAGACAATAAATTTTATTATAAGACTTGAGTCTAAAATTGGACATTCTCAAGCGCTTGTAGAAAGATTCGATGATTCAGAAACTTTTGCCCACTGGCAACTTGCCTTGGCTTATGCAAAATATTTGTCCGCTGATTTAGAAATGCATATAAGTGAAATATATATGCGGTACCAGGCAGGTGATGTTACACTTGCTGACCAAATAGCTGACAAAGCGAGTCCGGAGGCCCAAGAGTGGCTTTTAAAAAGAATCGCTCAAAAAATAAAACGCTGGTTAACGATTAAACCGGTGACCAAAAGAATCGAAAACTAATGGCACCGGCATAAACTTACTATCATATCCGTTTATTTCCAGGCCCGGCATTAGGCTTCTTGTCCATGTTACATCTTTCTTATCACACGTCTCAGATTTCATACAACTACATGAAATAACAAGCAATTATTCCAATATGTGTCCGGGGTGTAAGCAGAACAACTCCACATGCCCTGCAGAACTGATATTTTAACAATTACATCAATATATTGTGGTGTCTTTTTACTTGACACACAAGATGTTTTATTTTATATTCATATCCCAAAAATCATGAAGACATTAGTCATTATAAAAATATCATAAAATCTAAGGAAAGAGTAGATGGGCAAAACATTTATAACCTGCCCTAAAGATCCAAAAATGCAATATTATCGTGAAGTCTGCATGGAGACTTTTAGGAAAGGGAACATGCGTAATTGGTGTAAGAGTTGTGAGATTTTTCAGGACCAGAAAAAGACCACCGGAGAAACTGAGCAACCATAGTGTTATCTTGATGTAAAGTTTGTTTAAGTTTTACAGTCAAACCGGCTAATTATTTGTAATTAAACTTTAAGGGGAATGGTTTTTCATTATAATAATGGCATAACAGAGGGGGGTGTTATGATTTCTTCTCCATGTGCAAATTGCAACAAGAAAAATCAACCTAAAGAACAATGTGCCAAAGATTGTAAAATATTAAAGGCCATACAATATCATCAGGTTTTACATGAAAGAGAGAGTTTTTTACA